>CAJZLM010000146.1:0-3866 GCA_916050595.1 Streptococcus mitis
GCAGAAGAGATGAATTTCTTTTTTGCGATTATTGCTAAGGTTCGAGATGAAGGTACTAGATTGATGAGATTTGATACGGATGAATTGAGAAATTTAGCGAGCAAAGATTTTCATCTCGAGAGATGGTCACAAACGATGAAATCCGTTGCGGATAAAGTTGTCGATTTGAAATACTACGAGAGAACAGAACATTCCTACGCTGTTATGAACTTGTTCTCATATTTTCGAGTGGACGAGAAAGAACGTATCGTAGAGGTGGAGGTCTCGTCTAAATTTGAGTACGTTATAAACAAGCTAGAAGCACAATTTACCCAGTATGAACTTGCTGAATTTACAAATATTCGCTCAACCTATGCAAAAACAGCTTATCGGCTATTTAAACAGTGGCGTATCAAAGGTAAACGAGATTTTATGATTGCTGAATTTAGAACACTTTTGGACATGCCAGATTATTATAAACCTAGTGAGATTGATAGACTTGTATTAAAACCTATTCTGAGCCAACTTTCCCCTTATTTTCAGAATCTGAAGGTTAAAAAAATCAAGTCAAACAAGCGTGGAAACCCTGTTTTGGGGTACGAGTTCACTTGGAATCCTGAAACATCCGAATCGTATGTTCCAAATAAATTTAACAAGCAAAAACATAAGCAGAAAAGACAGTCCAACGTACCTAGGTGGTCAAATACTGATTACGTGAACACGACAAGCGAAGAGACAAAAGCTGAATTGGAACGTAAAAAACAAGAAATGTTGGCTAGACTGAATCGTTCAGAATCTCATGAAGTTCAAACAGACATTTATGATTTTTTAGACTAATCAATGCAGAAAAGGGGGCCACAAAATGACAGAAAGAGCGGAACTGATAAACGATATCGAGAAATTAAAAGCTGAAAGAAATAGATTGTTAAGGCAAGTGGAAGAAGCTGAGCAGTGGGAAAGTACTGCATGGGATAGTTTTAATGCCTTGGCTGACCATCTACGAGCTACAGAGAAAAAGCAAGCCATTGCCCAAAACTACTGGGATAGTTCTCGAAGGGATATTGAAAGTCAATTTGAATTCGTGGCTAGTCAAATTGTTCGAGTGAAAAAAGTGTTAGATAAAAAACGTTATGAATTACTAGAGGGTGAAATTGACGAATTGAGGAAAGAGATTGATGAATTAGCAGATGTTCTCGGTTTGGAGATTGAGGAGCTACCAAAACACTTGCCGTTTTATTCTTTACCAGGTGAAGAGATTGTTGATTGAGAAATCAGCATCTCTTTTTTGTGTGTATCTGTATGAGATAAGAGTGTGTTAAAGTGTGAGATAGTCAAAAAAGGGTGTAAGTATAACACCTACAAAGTGTGTAAAGGTAAGTATAGCATGTGTGTGTAAGTAGGCGAAGCCGAGAAAAGTGTCGGCACTAGAAACGTTGATACTATCAACTCCACACGCTTCGTGGGGACAGTTTCCCTTATGCTCTTTCAGAGGCTAGAAAGGTAAATTATCTAGTAAAAACTAAATAAGGGGTTTGGAACCTCCCAAAAATCAGTTTTCATTTTGAAACTGACCTAGCATGTGGTAAACTTACTGGTAAGGTGTTACCCACATGCTACGCTTGCCGGAATGAAACTAGGCTAGTAAGGAGTATTTAGAGTCATGTCAGATTGGAAAACACTAAAAGAGGTCGCAGAGGAGTTAGGGATATCAAAAGACCTGGTAAAGTATCACAGAAAAAATTTAGATATTTTCCAGGTTGAACAAAAGGATGGAGTGTATCATATCTCTCCTTCAGGAGTAGATGAGATTCGGTCTCGACTGAGAAAAGATAGCTATGATGCCACGTTTGAAGAAAAGGTCATGCGCCGTCTTAATATGCTTGAAAAACAGCAAGAATTGATATACGAGTTATTGCTCAAGGCGTTAAACGAGCGTAAATAGCCCTTAGAGGCTCTTACACGCTCGTTTTTTTAGTTTTAGGGTTATTTGTACGCCTCCGATGCAAAAACGCATTAGAAGCTAAAATATGGCTTCTGAGAGCGTCTGAGCGATTTATGCCGTGAAAGCTATTTGATAACAAGCTAGGTCTAGTTAGACTGGTTAGGGCGGTTCAGTCTGAACTTTGTTCAGCTGACCGACAAACCAAAGACTAACGACCTAGGTTACTTGTTGTCAAATAGACCATGGAATAAAGCAAGCGGACATGGTATAATAGCAATATTCTGGCACTAAGCCTTCGAAAGGAGGTGTTTAGCTTGATAGAATTCATTACTCTTCTTGTTGTTGTCCGAGTAGTGTTGCCCTTAGCGTACGAGTTGGGGAAAGCCTATGGGATGAAGTGGATTGAAAAGCGCTTCGATGACAACAAGAAATAGTGTCACTTTTCACGAACGCTAGTGTGTTGTAGCTGGCGCCAAAAAGCACCCTAAGTCTTGGCGGACAGGGTGCTTTTTCGTTTAGCGTGATGAATTCACTACTCTTGTTGTTGATTAAATTATAACATATTTTAGCTAAATAGCAAAATTTAGGGGTAATTTCGGATAGATAGCTTGTTCTGCTATCACTGCTTGTCGGTGTCAGTACAGAACTGATTGCGGAGTGGCATGACAAGTGCGACAAGTAATCTAGCCTGAGTACCTTGAGCTGTAAAGACCCCTTATATATTTTAAAGAGATTGACCCGATAGGGTCTCTTTTTTTGAAAGTTAAAAAAAGAAGGCTTTTTTTCCTAAAGGAGATACTTTCATACTTACTTTATATATACTTTATGGGTGTCAAAAAGTCAGTATTATCAAGGGTTTGCGACAAGATACATGAGAAAAAGTACGTGATGTTAAACCATGAAAAAAGGGAAATCAGAAAATGCCTTTGAGGGGTTGTAAAGGGGGAACAAAGAACAATTTTATGAGCTTTTATGTTATTGTTTCTAGAGAGCGACATATACCATATAGGCGTGACTAGATATACTTTGTAATAAATCTTTCCCATTGATGGAAGTGTATGTGTTAGGTTCTATTGTTGTTCGTTGTACGTTTGAAAGAGCGAACCAGTGCATATTATCAGGTTCTTTTTCCCAAATCGATGGAACTGTGAAGCCTTCTGGAATTGGTATTTTGGTTCCTTTGCCTATGTCTTTTACATCAGCAGTAATTGCGTAACTGCCATCTTTAACCGTAAGAATGATTTTTTTTATTAGATGCCGATATTCCTTTCTAGGTCCTCTTTCCATCGTTAGAAGAACTTTCCCATTATGTTCTTTTGCGTGAAGAGCATAAAAATTTATTCCTTCACGTGCACTAAGTTCTCCATCGAATCGTTCTCCAAATTTGTAAACCAAAGCTAATCCATTTTCGTATTGTTCTAAATTTGACATATTAGAGCCTCCTTTTTAGTTTCAACCTGCTTGAAATTTAGTTGATATCTAGTTGTGTTTTAGTTTACCATACTGTGATGTTTCTGTCAATAGTTTTTTTAAAATTCTAAGTAATTTATGCTGTCAAATAAACCATGTAATAATCCAAGTGAAGAAAAAGCCTATCATACTTTGCTTTTTAGGAAAAGTTCATGATATAATAAAATCGCTATCGGAAAACCGATTGCGACCTGCAGGTCGTGAGAGGAGGTGATAGTCGTGAGTTACTTATTCGAGCTCTTCCTCAATGTTATGGCAAATGTACTGGCATATTTCATTTGCAAATGGCTGGACGATGAGGATAAACGGTAGTCAGCCTAGAAACACTCGTTAATCTGAAAAGAACGTAAAAAAAGCCCTAAAGGACTGGCATCCTCTAGGGCTTTGGTGTAGCCTTGAGCTACTTATTCGGCAATTTCATTGTATCATGGTTATATAGTTGTGTCAAAAATATAAATATATACTAGATTTATTT
>CAJZLM010000147.1:0-3862 GCA_916050595.1 Streptococcus mitis
TTTTATTTATAAAATTATTTGACAAAAACTGTACTTTAGTTTATAATAAATTAAGGAAACGTCGGAAAAGGCGTAGTGATGCGAGAGCATAGGTAGGTCATTACAAAAGAAACGAGACATCGAGATGTTAAACGAATTTCCAATTTTTGATTACGAAGATATTCAATTGATTCCAAATAAATGTGTCATTAAAAGCCGTGCAGAAGCAGATACAAGTGTCACTCTAGGAAATCACACCTTTAAACTACCTGTTGTGCCAGCTAATATGCAGACGATTTTGGATGAAAATGTAGCAGAGCAACTTGCTAAAGGTGGTTATTTCTACATTATGCATCGTTTTGATGAGGCAGGACGTATTCCTTTTATTAAGCGCATGCATGAGCAAGGGCTCATTGCTTCTATCTCTGTCGGTGTTAAGGATTATGAGTATGATTTTGTCAGCCAGCTCAAGGCTGATGCTCCGGAATACATCACGATTGACATTGCCCACGGTCATGCGGATAGCGTGATTTCTATGATTCAACACATCAAAAAAGAATTGCCAGATACCTTTGTCATTGCTGGAAATGTGGGAACACCAGAAGCTGTGCGTGAATTGGAAAATGCTGGTGCGGATGCTACTAAGGTCGGAATCGGTCCAGGTAAGGTTTGTATCACCAAGGTCAAGACAGGTTTTGGTACAGGTGGTTGGCAGTTAGCTGCTCTACGTTGGTGTGCCAAGGCGGCACGTAAACCGATTATCGCTGATGGAGGAATTCGTACTCATGGTGATATTGCCAAGTCTATCCGCTTCGGTGCCAGCATGGTCATGATTGGCTCCCTCTTTGCAGGACACATCGAAAGTCCAGGGAACACGATTGAAGTTGATGGCGAACAGTTCAAAGAGTACTATGGTTCAGCTTCACAATATCAAAAAGGTGCTTATAAAAACGTCGAAGGAAAACGCATCTTGCTTCCAGCCAAAGGTCATCTGCAAGACACTTTAACTGAGATGGAACAAGACCTTCAAAGTGCGATTTCCTATGCAGGTGGACGTCAGGTTGCTGACCTTAAACACGTTGATTATGTTATCGTGAAAAACTCTATCTGGAATGGGGATGCTTCCCACTAAGACGGGCTATCTGTCTAGAAAAAAACTTGTTATTAGAGCAAATTTCTGTTATAATAAAACAAGTTTCCACCCTTAGTGTAATGGATATCACGTAAGATTCCGGTTCTTGAGATGGGGGTTCGATTCCCTCAGGGTGGATGTAAACATCCTAAAAAGCCTTTAATAGGGCTTTTTTCTTTACACAGCCCTAAATTGGCCCTTAAAACTGAAAATCTCTTTTTAAAGAATTCCCAAATGCTCTCCAGTCCCGTTTTAGAGTGACTCAGGGGGCTTTTTTTGATATAATAAAAAGGACTGTTATCAGTTAGAAAGAGGTTGGTATGAAAGAATTACAAACTGTACTTAAAAACCATTTTGCAATCGAATTTGCAGACAAAAAGTTACTGGAGACTGCCTTTACTCATACGAGTTATGCCAATGAGCACCGCCTCTTAAAAATTTCACACAATGAGCGCTTGGAATTTTTAGGAGACGCTGTTCTACAGTTATTGATTTCAGAATATCTGTATAAAAAATATCCTAAAAAGCCTGAGGGTGATTTGTCTAAACTCCGTGCCATGATTGTCCGCGAGGAGAGTTTGGCTGGTTTTGCGCGTGATTGCCAGTTTGATCAGTTTATCAAGCTGGGTAAGGGGGAAGAAAAATCTGGTGGTCGCAATCGTGATACCATCCTTGGTGATGCCTTTGAAGCCTTTCTTGGTGCCCTTCTTTTGGACAAGGATGTGGCCAAGGTCAAGGAGTTTATCTATCAAGTTATGATTCCTAAGGTTGAAGCAGGAGAATTTGAGATGATCACAGACTACAAAACCCATCTCCAAGAGTTACTACAGGTCAATGGGGATGTGGCTATTCGTTATCAGGTGATTTCTGAAACGGGTCCTGCCCATGATAAGGTCTTTGATGTAGAAGTTCTTGTTGAAGGTAAGAGCATTGGTCAAGGTCAAGGTCGTTCGAAAAAATTAGCAGAGCAGGAAGCTGCTAAAAATGCCGTTGAGAAAGGTCTGGATTCATGTATTTAAAGGAAATCGAAATTCAGGGATTCAAGTCTTTTGCTGACAAGACTAAGGTCATCTTTGACCAAGGTGTGACGGCAGTTGTTGGACCCAATGGTTCTGGAAAGTCGAATATTACAGAAAGTCTTCGTTGGGCCTTGGGGGAGTCAAGTGTTAAGAGTCTCCGTGGTGGCAAGATGCCAGATGTCATCTTTGCTGGAACAGAAAGTCGCAAACCACTCAATTATGCTTCTGTAGTTGTGACTCTGAATAATCATGACGGATTTATCAAGGATGCAGGTCAAGAAATCAGAGTAGAACGCCATATCTATCGTAGTGGAGATAGCGAATACAAGATTGACGGCAAGAAAGTCCGTCTACGTGATATTCATGACCTTTTCTTGGATACAGGTTTGGGACGAGATTCCTTCTCTATCATTTCCCAAGGGAAGGTTGAGGAGATTTTCAACTCCAAGCCTGAAGAACGCAGAGCTATTTTTGAAGAAGCTGCAGGAGTTTTGAAATACAAGACTCGTAGAAAAGAGACTGAGAGTAAACTCCAGCAAACTCAGGATAATCTAGATCGTCTTGAAGACATTATCTACGAGTTGGATAATCAAATCAAGCCTCTTGAGAAGCAAGCTGAGAATGCCCGTAAGTTTTTAGACTTGGAAGGTCAACGCAAGGCTATTTATTTAGACGTGCTGGTTGCTCAAATCAAGGAAAATAAGGCTGAACTAGAGTCGACAGAAGAAGAGTTGGCACAAGTTCAGGAACTCTTGACTAGTTATTACCAAAAGCGTGAAAAATTAGAAGAAGAAAATCAGAATCTCAAGAAGCAACGCCAAGATTTACAGGCTGAAATGGCTAAAGACCAGGGTAGTTTGATGGATTTGACTAGTCTGATTAGTGATTTAGAGAGAAAATTAGCCCTATCGAAACTGGAATCTGAACAAGTAGCCCTCAATCAACAGGAAGCACAAGCACGTTTGGCTGCTTTGGAGGATAAGAGAAAATCACTCAGCAAAGAAAAATCTGATAAGGAAATCTCTTTAGCCCTTTTAGAAGAAAATCTAATTCAAAATAATCAAAAACTCAATCGATTAGAAGCTGAATTGCTAGCTTTTTCAGATAATCCTGATCAAATGATTGAGCTCTTACGTGAACGCTTTGTGGCCCTTTTACAGGAAGAAGCCGATGTCTCAAACCAACTGACTCGTATCGAGAATGAGTTGGAAAATAGTCGTCAGCTTTCTCAAAAACAAGCAGATCAACTACAAAAGCTGAAAGAGCAATTGGCTACAGCTAAAGAGAAGGCAAGCCAGCAAAGGAATGAGCTTGAAACTGCCAAGGAGCAGGTTCAGAAATTATTGGCCGACTATCAAGCTATTGCCAAGGAGCAAGAGGAACAGAAAACTTCCTATCAAGCTCAACAAAGTCAACTCTTTGACCGTCTGGACAGTCTTAAAAACAAGCAGGCTAGAGCCCAAAGTTTGGAAAATATTCTGAGAAATCATAGTAACTTTTATGCAGGTGTTAAGAGTGTTCTCCAAGAAAAAGCCCGCCTTGGTGGAATTATTGGTGCAGTCAGTGAGCACCTGACCTTTGATGTGCATTATCAAACTGCCCTAGAGATTGCGCTTGGAGCCAGCAGTCAGCATATCATCGTAGAAGATGAAGAGGCAGCAACCAAGGCGATTGATTTCCTCAAACGAAACAGAGCAGGTCGTGCAACCTTCCTTCCGTTGACGACTATCAA
>CAJZLM010000148.1:0-3846 GCA_916050595.1 Streptococcus mitis
GTTGACAGAATCAGGCGTTGACAAGTTGACTCGTGCAGCTTACCACTTACTTGGACTTGGAACTTACTTCACAGCTGGTGAAAAAGAAGTTCGTGCTTGGACCTTTAAACGTGGTATGAAGGCTCCTCAAGCAGCTGGTATTATCCACTCAGACTTTGAAAAAGGATTTATTCGTGCAGTAACTATGTCATATGAGGATCTAGTGAAATACGGATCTGAAAAGGCCGTAAAAGAAGCTGGACGCTTGCGTGAAGAAGGTAAAGAATATATCGTTCAAGATGGCGATATCATGGAATTCCGCTTTAATGTCTAAAGAAATTAATGAATAGTGTCAATTAGGTTGGAAAAAAATTCCAACCCTTTTGGCTTTTGAAAGGAAAAATAAATGACCAAATTACTTGTAGGCTTGGGAAATCCAGGAGATAAATATTTTGAAACAAAACACAATGTTGGATTTATGTTGATTGACCAACTAGCGAAGAAACAGAATGTCACTTTTACACATGATAAGATATTTCAAGCTGACCTAGCATCCTTTTTCCTAAATGGAGAAAAAATTTATCTTGTCAAACCAACGACATTTATGAATGAAAGTGGAAAAGCGGTTCATGCTTTATTGACTTACTATGGTTTGGATATTGAAGATTTACTCATCATTTACGATGACCTTGACATGGAAGTTGGAAAGATTCGCTTAAGAGCAAAGGGATCCGCAGGTGGTCATAATGGTATCAAGTCTATTATTCAACATATTGGAACCCAGACATTTAATCGTGTTAAGATTGGAATCGGAAGACCTAAAAATGGAATGTCAGTTGTTAACCATGTTTTGAGTAAGTTTGACAAGGATGATTATATTGGTATTTTACAGTCTATTGACAAAGTTGACGATTCTGTAAACTACTATTTACAAGAGAAAAACTTTGAAAAAACGATGCAGAGGTATAACGGATAAATGGTGACCTTATTAGATTTATTCTCAGAAAATGATCAGATAAAAAAATGGCATCAAAATCTGACAGATAAGAAAAGACAATTAATGTTAGGTTTGTCAACTTCTACAAAAGCTTTAGCAATTGCTAGTAGTTTGAGACAGGAAGATAAGATTGTGTTATTGACGTCAACTTATGGAGAAGCAGAAGGACTTGTTAGTGATCTTATCTCTATCTTGGGTGAGGAACTTGTCTATCCATTTTTGGTAGATGACTCCCCTATAGTCGAGTTTTTGATGTCTTCACAAGAAAAAATCATTTCACGGGTTGAAGCCCTGCGTTTTTTGACTGATTCATCTAAGAAAGGGATTTTAGTTTGTAATATTGCAGCAAGTAGATTGATTTTACCCTCTCCCAATATATTTAAAGATAGTATTGTAAAAATAACAGTTGGTGAAGAATATGACCAACACGCACTTATCCATCAGTTAAAAGAGATAGGCTATCGAAAAGTTACACAAGTACAAACTCAGGGCGAATTTAGTCTGCGAGGAGATATTTTAGATATTTTTGAAATATCCCAGTTAGAACCTTGCCGAATTGAGTTTTTTGGTGATGAAATTGATGGTATTAGGTTATTTGAAGTCGAAACACAATTATCGAAAGAAAATCAGACAGAACTCACTATCTTTCCAGCTAGTGATATGTTTTTGAGAGAAAAGGATTATCAACGAGGACAGTCAGCTTTAGAAAAACAAATTTCAAAAACGTTATCACCGATTTTGAAATCCTATCTAGAAGAAATTCTTTCAAGTTTTCACCAAAAACAAATACATTCAGATTCACGGAAGTTTTTATCTTTGTGCTATGAAAAGACATGGACTGTCTTTGACTATATTGAAAAAGATACCCCAGTATTCTTTGATGATTATCAGAAATTGATGAATCAGTATGAAGTCTTTGAAAGGGAGTTAGTACAATACTTTACAGAAGAATTACAGAACAGTAAAGCATTTTCTGAGATGCAGTATTTTGCTGATACAGAGCAAATCTATAAAAAACAGAGTCCGGTTACCTTTTTCTCTAATCTACAAAAGGGGTTAGGAAATCTCAAGTTTGACCAAATTTATCAATTTAATCAATATCCTATGCAGGAGTTTTTCAATCAATTTTCTTTTTTAAAAGAAGAAATTGAACGATATAAAAAAATGTATTATACTATTATCCTGCAGTCTAGCAATTCAATGGGAAGTAAAACATTGGAGGATGTTTTAGAGGAATACCAGATTAAATTGGATTCTAGAGATAAGTCAAGTGTTTGTAAAGAATCTGTAAACTTAATTGAGGGTAATCTCAGACATGGTTTTCATTTTGTAGATGAAAAGGTTTTATTGATAACTGAACATGAGATTTTTCAAAAGAAATTGAAACGTCGTTTTCGAAGACAACATGTTTCAAACGCAGAGAGATTAAAAGATTACAATGAACTTGAAAAAGGAGATTACGTTGTTCACCATATCCATGGAATTGGTCAATATCTAGGGATTGAAACAATTGAAATCAAAGGGATTCACCGTGATTATGTCAGTGTTCAATACCAAAACGGGGATCAAATCTCTATCCCAGTGGAACAGATTCATCTACTTTCCAAATACGTTTCAAGTGACGGTAAAGCTCCTAAACTCAATAAATTAAATGACGGTCATTTCAAAAAAGCCAAGCAAAAAGTTAAGAACCAGGTAGAGGATATAGCTGACGATTTAATCAAACTTTATTCTGAGCGCAGCCAGTTGAAGGGTTTTGCTTTCTCAGCTGATGATGAGGATCAACATGCTTTTGATGATGCCTTCCCTTATGTTGAAACGGATGATCAACTTCGTAGTGTTGAGGAAATCAAGAGAGATATGCAGGCTTCTCAGCCAATGGATCGACTTTTAGTTGGGGATGTTGGTTTTGGAAAGACTGAAGTTGCTATGCGTGCAGCCTTTAAGGCAGTCAATGATCACAAACAGGTTGTCGTCTTAGTTCCGACGACGGTTTTAGCGCAACAGCACTATACGAATTTTAAGGAACGATTCCAAAATTTTGCAGTTAATATTGATGTATTGAGTCGCTTTAGAAGTAAAAAAGAGCAGACTGAAACACTTGAAAAATTGAAAAACGGTCAAGTTGATATTTTGATTGGAACCCATCGTGTTTTGTCAAAAGATGTTGTGTTTGCTGATTTGGGCTTGATGATTATTGATGAGGAACAGCGATTTGGTGTCAAGCATAAGGAAACCTTGAAAGAACTGAAAAAACAAGTAGATGTCCTGACCTTGACAGCAACGCCAATTCCTCGTACCCTTCACATGTCTATGTTGGGAATCAGAGATTTGTCTGTTATTGAAACTCCGCCGACTAATCGTTATCCAGTGCAAACCTATGTTTTAGAAAAGAATGATAGTGTGATTCGTGATGCTGTATTGCGTGAAATGGAACGTGGAGGTCAAATTTACTATCTTTACAATAAAGTTGACACAATTGACCAGAAGGTTTCAGAATTACAGGAGTTGATTCCAGAGGCTTCGATTGGTTATGTTCATGGGCAAATGAGTGAAATTAAGTTAGAAAATACTCTACTGGATTTCATTGAAGGTCAGTATGATATTTTGGTGACAACTACCATTATTGAGACAGGAGTGGACATTCCAAATGCCAATACTTTATTTATTGAAAATGCGGATCATATGGGCTTGTCAACCTTGTATCAGTTAAGAGGAAGAGTTGGTCGTAGTAATCGTATTGCTTATGCCTATCTCATGTATCGTCCTGACAAAGTGTTGACGGAAGTTTCTGAGAAGCGATTGGATGCTATTAAGGGATTTACAGAACTGGGATCAGGTTTCAAAATTGCCATGCGTGATTTATCAAT
>CAJZLM010000149.1:0-3834 GCA_916050595.1 Streptococcus mitis
CGGATTTTCTCTGAAAATGAAGAGGTTATTTCAGAAGATTTGCTCTTTGAAATTGCGCAAATTTTCCCCCATCAACTAGTCTTTGAAGAGTCTGGTAAGATTTTCATGAAGGCTGTTGGAGATGAGGAAGTTGTTAGCATGGAGAGTCTCACAGCTTTGACTGATTTGGAAAGCTTGGCTGATGGTCGCAAGCGTCTTAAAGGTTACAGCCAAGAGGAGTTATTACAAGAAGCTGCTGCTTTTTCTGGCAAGCGCTATTTCCGATCGGAAAACCGCACAGCCATGTTATATATTGATTAATTAGAAAGTATCGAATGGATATTCAATTTTTAGGAACGGGGGCAGGTCAGCCCTCTAAAGCCCGCAATGTTTCCAGTCTCGCCCTGAAACTCTTGGACGAGGTTAACGAAGTCTGGCTCTTTGACTGTGGAGAAGGTACGCAAAATCGCATTCTGGAAACCACAATTCGACCACGTAAGGTCAGCAAAATCTTTATCACCCATCTGCATGGAGACCACATTTTTGGCTTGCCTGGTTTCCTTTCTAGCCGTGCCTTTCAGGCCAATGAAGAGCAGACAGATTTGGAAATATATGGACCTCAAGGCATCAAGTCATTTGTCTTAACCAGCCTTCGTGTGTCAGGTTCGCGCCTGCCTTATCGTATTTATTTTCATGAGTTTGACCAAGATTCTTTAGGGAAAATCCTTGAAACCGATAAATTCACGGTGTATGCAGAGGAGCTGGACCACACTATTTTCTGTGTTGGTTATCGTGTCATGCAAAAGGACCTTGAAGGAACGCTGGATGCTGAAAAACTCAAGGCAGCTGGTGTCCCATTTGGCCCACTTTTTGGGAAAATCAAAAACGGCCAGGATGTTGTTTTGGAAGACGGAACTGAAATCAAGGCAGCAGACTATATCTCAGCTCCACGTCCAGGTAAAATTATCACTATTTTAGGAGACACTCGAAAAACGGATGCCAGTGTGCGTCTAGCTGTCAATGCCGATGTCCTTGTCCATGAATCGACTTATGGCAAGGGCGATGAAAAAATTGCTCGCAATCATGGTCACTCTACTAACATGCAGGCAGCGCAGGTGGCAGTAGAAGCAGGAGCCAAACGCCTCTTGCTCAACCATATCAGTGCCCGTTTCCTCTCAAAAGATATCAGCAAGCTCAAAAAAGACGCTGCTAGTGTTTTTGAAAATGTCCATGTGGTCAAAGACTTGGAAGAAGTGGAAATCTAAAAGATTGAGAAAGGATAAGTATGCCTACTATTCTCATTACCGGAGCTAGCGGTGGCCTAGCTCAAGAAATGGTCAAACTCTTGCAAAATGACCAACTCATCTTGCTTGGTAGAAATAAAGCAAAATTAGCTCAACTCTACGGAAATCATCCCCATGCAGAATTGATTGAAATCGATATTACCGATGATTCAGCCTTAGAAACTCTGGTAGCAGACCTCTATCTCCGTTATGGCAAGATTGATGTTTTGATAAACAACGCTGGTTACGGGATTTTTGAGGAATTTGACCAAATTTCCGACCAAGATATTCATCAGATGTTCGAGGTCAATACCTTTGCCCTAATGAATCTGTCTCGTCGCTTTGCGGCTCGAATGAAGGAAAGTCGAAAAGGTCATATCATCAATATCGTCAGCATGGCAGGATTGATAGCGACTAGCAAGTCCAGTCTATACTCTGCGACCAAGTTTGCGGCCATTGGTTTTTCAAATGCGTTACGCCTCGAACTCATGCCCTATGGAGTCTATGTGACAACAGTCAATCCAGGACCAATCCGCACAGGATTTTTTGACCAAGCCGACCCAGATGGAACCTATCTCAAGTCGGTTGACCGCTTCCTTTTAGAGGCAGATGTAGTGGCTAAAAAGATTGTTAAGATTATAGGAAAAAACAAACGAGAGCTCAATCTTCCGTTTTTGTTGAACCTAGCCCATAAGTTTTATACTCTCTTTCCCAAGCTAGCTGATAAGTTGGCAGGGGAGACTTTTAATTATAAATAAAAAGAACCAATGCGTAGGTTGTTGCCAGCCTACATATTGGTTCTTATTATTTCTCAACTATCAAACTGGACTTCTTCTAGTAGATAGTCGATAAAGCGTTCGCCCATCTTAGATAGGCTGGTTTTTTCATGCTGGATATAGACCAGCTCAATGGGGTCATCAATATCCAGTGGGATAGAAACGATATTGTCTCCGTTGAGGTTGCTGTTCAAAATCCCTGTCGCAATGGTATAGCCATCCAAGCCAATCAAAAGATTAAAGAGGGTGGCACGGTCGCTAACTACGATGGATTTTTTGTGGTGTTCTTGGGAAAGGATTTCCTCTGAAAAGTAGAAGGAGTTGTGCGTCCCCTGGTCATAACTGAGGTAAGGGAAGTTTTCCAAATCAGACAGTTTGACCTTGTCTTTCTTTGCCAGAGGGTTGGTCTTGCTGACAAAGATATGGGGCTGAGCTGTAAAGAGATGATGAGCCAGCAGGTGGTTGTCATCCAGCATTTTGGTTAAAACATCACGGTTGTAGCTGTTAAAAAATAGGACACCGACCTCACTACGGAAGTTCTTGACGTCGTCGATAATTTCCCAAGTACGAGTTTCACGAAGAAAGAGCTCATATTTCTCCATATCGCTTTTCTTGAGCAGAGAGACAAAGGCATTGACTACAAAGGCATAGTGCTGGGAGGAAACGCTAAAGAGTTCGCGGTGGGCGACAGGATTTTTATAGCGTTCTTCCAGAAGCTGGGTTTGCTCGACAACTTGACGGGCATAAGAGAGGAACTCCATCCCATCACGGGTCAAGGTGATACCCTTTGGATTGCGGATAAAGATTTCAATGCCCATTTCATTTTCCAAATCTCTCACAGCATTGGAAAGACTTGGTTGGGTGATAAAGAGTTGCTTGGCTGCCTCATTCATGGAGCCAGTTTCGACGATTTTGATAATATAATGTAATTGTTGAATTCTCATGTTTTTATTGTACCACACTTGCGTCAGAATCGCCAAAGAAGATAGGAAAATCAGGGGCATTGTGTGATTCTCTTCTTGAAAAAAACACAAAATTTTGCTAGAATGAGTCTTATGAAAACATTCTATGATGTGCAGCAATTCCTCAAACGATTTGGTATTATTGTTTACATGGGAAAACGCTTATATGATATTGAACTGATGAAGTTGGAGCTCTCTCGAATTTACGATGCAGGGTTGATGGACAAATTAGACTATCTAGAAGCAGAAGCGGTTCTTCGCAGAGAGCACAAGGTAGAATTGGATTATATTGAGAAAAATGGAGAAAAGAACTAATGGTTACTTGGATTTTGTGGGCACTTATACTAGCAATGTTGGCGTGGATGGGCTTTAACTATCTTCGTATTCGCCGTGCGGCTAAAATTGTGGACAATGAGGAATTTGAAGCCTTGATTCGTACAGGTCAATTGATTGATTTGCGTGATCCAGCAGAATTCCACAGAAAACATATCCTTGGTGCCCGCAATATTCCTTCAAGTCAGTTGAAAACTAGTCTTGCAGCCCTTCGTAAAGACAAACCTGTCCTTCTCTACGAAAACCAACGTGCGCAACGTGTTACAAATGCAGCCCTTTACTTGAAAAAACAAGGTTTTTCTGAGATTTATATCCTTTCTTATGGATTGGATTCTTGGAAAGGGAAAGTCAAAGTTGAGAAATAAGAAAGTGAGCTTGGATGTTTCCGAGCTCATTTTTTAACTACTTTTTCTGAGAAAGTCACGAATGCTTGCCAACTCTTCTGAGTTGAGGGGGCGATAGTCTCCTTCTTGGAGATTATCATCCAAGCTCCAAGGTCCA
>CAJZLM010000150.1:0-3794 GCA_916050595.1 Streptococcus mitis
CTTTGAGCAGCCTGCGGCTAGTTTCCTAGTTTGCTCTTTGATTTTCATTGAGTATTACTTGAGCAACTATACTATTTAGAAACAAAAGAAGCCATCAGGTTAGCATTTAACCTAAACAGCTCCTTGATTATCCTCCAAATAAACGAGCAAAAAAGCCTTTCTTAGTTGATTGGACTTCTTCTTTTGCTTGGTCCAGCTCTAGCTTAAGATTTTCTTGATCCTTCATGGCTTGAAGGGTCAATTGTTGCTGCTGATCGAGTTGTTTGTCTTTCTCAGCAATCTGACGGTCTTTGATACGCATCTGCTCGTCTTTTTCTGATAACTGACGATCCTTGGCTTTTAATTGTTCATAAAGACGAAGAATTTCTGCATTCTTCTCATCAACCAGAATCTCCATCAGTTCACGTTGCTTGACATCTTCACTGACAGGCTCATCTTCAAAAATCGTTTTTTTATAGATTTCTTCTAGCTTAATCAAGCCACTTCTGGTAACGACTGTTACCCCTTTGTCATTTTTATCTGTGTCTTCTTCTGGTAATTCTTTGACACGGTTATTGATTGCTTGGCGAGATAATCCTAAGACCTCTGCAATCTCACTGACGGTCATTTCAATACTCATAATATCCTCTGAAACGTTTTCTAGCTTTTCTTTACTTAAATCTTATCATAAGCTAGAAAAACTGTCAAATTTCCGCTTAAGCTAAGGCCTTCAAAAAGGCTAACAAGACTTGAGCAGAGCGACGTCCAGCTTCGATAATAAACTCATCAAAAGAGATGTTTGCTTCATGGTTGGCATTATCACTCATAGCTCGGATGACTAAGACTGGAAGATTAAGAGCATGCGCTGCCTGAGCAATAGCTGCCCCCTCCATCTCAACAGCTAAAACTTCTGGGAAATGGGACTTAATCACTTCTATCTTATCATTTCCTGCAACAAAACTATCTCCTGTAGCAATCAAACCAAGATGCCAGTTCTGGTCCAATTGAGATAAACTCTCTTGAATTTTAGCAACAAAGGTTTTATCTGATTCGAAATAAAGTGGTTGTTGCGCCATTTGTCCATAAGCATAGCCAAAAGCTGTAACATCCACATCATGATAGGCTAATTTGTCAGCAATCACAACATCCCCAACAGCAATACCTTCTGCCACTGCCCCAGCTGATCCTGTGTTAATCAAAGCATCCACTTGAAAATGATCAGCCAAAATCGCCACACTCATAGCAGACATGACCTTACCAATTCCACTTTCTACAAGAACGACTTTATGAGAAGCAATGGTTCCTGTGTGATAGGTATTGCCTAAAACAACTTGCTCCTGGGCATTGTCTAAATGCTGGACCAGATAAGCCAGTTCTTCTGGCATAGCCGCAATAATTCCTATTTTCATTTCAATTCCTTTTCTATTACAAAAGTTTCATTGCTAAGACAAGCAAAATTAAGAGAAAGATGACTGCAAATAAGATTTTATTCAGTTTAGAATTGAAGACATTTCTCTTAGTATTTTCAATGCGACGGCTTTTATGAATAGACGGTTCGACCTGAATCTTCAAGGTTTCCTGGCTAAAACCATGATCCTTAGGATTGGCATAACCAAAACGGGAAGAAGAGGTTGGTAAAATTTTTGTCTCCTCATCATCTAGCAAAGGAGGACCTGAAATTTTTTCGCCTCTATTAGCCCTTTCAATCATTTCATCCGTTAATAAAGGTTTACCCATACTGACCTCCTCTATTTTTTGTGCAATTCCCAATACTGAACAGCCATAATTGTCTTGGCGTCACAGATATGACCTGATTGGATTAATTTCTTGGCTTCTTCTAAGCTCACTTCAAGGACTTCTAATGTCTCATCCTCGTCCTGCGGACGCGGATTTTCCACTTTCGTCAAATCGCTTGCTAGGTATAATTTTAACTTTTCATTACAAAAGCCAATGGCTGAATAAAAGTCATACAAGAGTTCTAATTTCCCTGTATAGGCTGTTTCTTCCTCTAATTCACGAAGGGCTGCTGCAACAGGGTCTGTATTTTCTCCTGCTTCCAACTTTCCAGCTGGAATTTCGTAAGAGACAGCCTCGATGGCTTTGCGGTACTGCTTGACCAAGATGAGTTTTTGTTCATCTGTTACTGCTAAAACACAGACAGCCCCATTGTGCAAAATCAAATCACGTTGGGCAGTTCCCTTACCTTCTGGTAATTCAACCTGATCTTGGACCAGTTTAAAAATTGGCCCTTGATAGATTTCTTTTCGGCTAAGCGTTTTTTCTTCAAATTCCATGATAGGCTCCTACTGATTCTTAGGATGATGAGGAAGGCGAGTTGCATATTCGTCTTTATTAACCTGACGACCGCGTCCAATGGCAATCGCATCTGCTGGCACGTCTTTGGTAATAGTTGAACCAGCACCAACGAGGGAATTATCACCTAACTCAACTGGGGCAATAATGGTTGAATTTGAACCCACAAAGACATTGTTGCCAATGACTGTCTTGTATTTGTTTTTGCCGTCATAGTTGACTGTAATAGTCCCAGCACCGAAATTAACCTTGCTACCCACTTCACAGTTTCCGATATAAGTCAAATGACCAGCCTTGGTATTCTCGCCGATAGAAGAACCTTTCACCTCAACAAAGTTACCAATATGAACTTGGGCACCTAGAGATGAACCTGGACGAATGTGGGCATAAGGTCCGACTGTCACTCCATCAGCAACACTACTTTCTTCAATCATAGAGTTGGTAATAACAGCTCCTGCTCCGATAGTGCTGTCCACTACATAAGTACCATTTGTCAAAACAGTCTCAGCACCAATTTTCGTTTGCCCTTTCAAGGTAACATTGGCTTCGATTTGAACTTCAGGCGCAATCTCAACATCAATATCGATATAAGTTGCTTCTGGATTAACAAAGCTAACACCATTGACCATGTGCTGCTGATTGATGCGGCGACGCATAACCGACTCAGCAGTCGCAAGTGCCACACGGTCATTTACCCCAAGACTTTCATCAAAATCTTTCAAAGTATAAGCGCCAACTTTTTCACCAGCTTCACGGAAAATGCCAATGACATCTGTAATATAGTATTCGCCTTGAGCGTTATTAGTATTG
Source organism: Streptococcus mitis (assembly GCA_916050595.1). Taxonomy (GTDB): domain Bacteria; phylum Bacillota; class Bacilli; order Lactobacillales; family Streptococcaceae; genus Streptococcus; species Streptococcus mitis_CY. The sequence goes on from CAJZLM010000150.1 coordinate 3,103, forward strand.
ATATTTTTCAAAGCCTCAAACAAACGCTCGTTATCAAAAACATATGTTCCAGTGTTGATTTCCTTGATTTGCTTTTCAAAATCTGTGGCATCTTTTTGTTCAACAATGCGAAGAACCTCAGCATTGTCATTACGTACAATTCGTCCATAGCCAAAAGGATTATCCGTTTCAGCAGTCAAGATAGTGGCCACATTTTTATGATTGATATGGAAATCAATCAAGTTTTTCAAGCTTTCACCAGTGATTAAAGGAGTATCTCCTGCAATAACCAAGGTGTGACCTGACAAACCTTCTAAGATTGGCTCTGTCATCATAACTGCATGGCCAGTCCCTAACTGTTCAGATTGAGTCACAAATTCTGTCTGTCCAGCCAAGACCTGCTCAACCAATTCCGCCTTGTGTCCTACAACTGTTACTGTCTTTTCAGGTTGGATAGCTCCCACACTACGGAAAACATGTTCCAACATAGAAATACCCGCAACCTTGTGCAACACTTTTGGCAAATCCGATTTCATGCGAGTCCCTTTACCCGCTGCTAAAATAATGGCATAATTTGACATAATCTTCTCTTTTCTCTAGAAATTCCCTTTTATTATACCATATTTCAAATCATTCCGCGCTCTTGAATGAAAAAATGCTCTAAAGTCCTTTCTTAACCCATTTTTTGAGTATTTTTTTTGATTTTTTCTCAT
>CAJZLM010000151.1:0-3789 GCA_916050595.1 Streptococcus mitis
GTTGGTTAGCATCATTGTAGAAGAGGGTTGGACTCGTGCTGCTTGCATCTTCAAAGTTACCATATGGAAGAAGACCTGATTTAACAAGGGCTTGGAATCCGTTACAGATACCAATAATCAAACCACCACGTTCGATGAAGCTATCAATGGCTGCACGAACTTTTTCGTTAAGTAAGATGTTAACGATAAATTTAGCAGATCCGTCTGGTTCATCCGCTGCTGAGAAACCACCTGCAAAGAAGATAATGTTAGCTTTTTCGATATTGTCAACCATAGTGTCAACAGACTTGACAATAGCCTCTTCGTTCAGTGTTACAAATGGTACCAAGTTGACTTTTGCACCTTCTTTTTCAAAGGCCTTAGCTGAATCGTACTCAGAGTTAGTACCTGGGAACACTGGGATGTAAACCACTGGTGTCTCAACTGTTTCTTTAGCTTTGATAACAGCATCTGATGCCACAGCAGGTACTTCTTCCAACTCAGTTGCTTGTGCAAATTCCGTTGGGTAAACCTCTTCCAATTTACCTTGGAAGGCACTGTCAAGTTTGTGTCCATCAAGCGTTACACCATTGACAGTAAGTGTAAAGTCAGCTACTGTTTGTCCAATCTTGGCAACACCTGAAATCTCTTCCGGAGATGTGAAGACGAATCCACCCAATTGAGCTGTCAAGGCAGTCTCAAGATTTTCAAGGGTTACAGTGGCACCAATATGGTTACCAAATGTTGCAAGGGCAAGAGCTTCAAGGACACCTCCATATTTGACAGCTGATGCTGCTGTCACTTTGTGATCAGCTTGGATGGCTTCAAATTGAGCAAAGTTAGACTTGATAAGATCAAAGTCAATTTCTTGTGCCAAAGCTTGACCAGGAATGTAGTAAATATTTTCACCAGCAGCTTTAAATTCTGGAGAAAGGACCTTACGGCTATCTGCAGTTGTGACACCAAAAGCAACCAAGGTTGGTGGTACTGTCAATTCTTCAAAGGTACCAGACATAGAGTCTTTACCACCGATAGATGGCAAACCAAGTTGAATCTGAGCTTCGATTGATCCAAGGAGAGCTGATACTGGTTGACCAAAACGCTCTGCTTGTTTATCCATACGCTCGAAATATTCTTGATAAGAGAAACGAGCCTTAGACCAGTTTGCACCAGCAGCAACCAAACGAGCAGTTGCTTCGATGACCGCATAAGCCGCACCATGATATGGAGACCATTCTGCTACATAAGGGTTGAACCCTTGCGCCATGACAGAAGCAGTTGTTGTTACACCATGTTGGACTGGCAATTTCTGTACAGAAGCTTCAGTTGGTGTGATTTGGTAGCGACCACCAAGTGGGTGATTGACTGTTGAACGACCAACTGAGCTATCAAAGATGGTTTGTAACCCTTTTTGGCTGGCATGGTTCAGGTCAGCCAAGACTTCAAGAGTATCAGCTTCAAGGGTTTCAGCAGATGTTTGACGTTCTTCTGGAAGCTTGACATCCTTGTCAACCACCTTAGCATCTACGACAACACGTACACCGTTTGTATCAAGGAAACGACGTTCCAAATCAACGATTGTTTCACCATTCCAGTGCATGACAAGATTTGGTTTTTCAGTCACTTTCGCAACGACAACAGCATCAATATTTTCTTTATTACATTCAGCAACGAAGGCATCTACATCTTCTGGACGAACCACTACAGCCATACGTTCTTGAGATTCAGAGATGGCAATTTCTGTACCGTTCAAACCTTGGTATTTCAATGGCACTTTGTCTAGATCAATTTCAAGACCATCTGCCAATTCACCGATAGCCACACAGACACCACCAGCACCAAAGTCATTTGATTTCTTGATAAGACGTGTCACATCCCCATTACGGAAAAGACGTTGAATCTTACGTTCTTCGATGGCATTCCCTTTTTGAACCTCAGCACCAGCTGTTTCAACAGATTCAACCGTTTGAACTTTAGAAGAACCTGTCGCACCACCGACACCGTCACGTCCAGTCTTACCACCGAGCAAGATAATCACATCACCTGCTTCAGGTTTTTCACGGACAACATTTTCCTTAGGAGCCGCACCGACAACGGCACCTAGCTCCATACGCTTAGCAACGAAACCTGGGTGGAAGTATTCACGAACGTAAGTTGTTGCAAGACCAATTTGGTTACCGTATGAAGAATAACCGTGAGCCGCTGTTTTAGAAATCACTTGTTGTGGCAATTTACCAGCGCGAGTTTCAGAAATTGGAGCTGTAATATCACCAGCACCTGAGATACGCATGGCTTGGTAAACGTATGAACGACCTGACAATGGGTCACGAATGGCACCACCGATACAAGTAGCCGCTCCACCAAATGGTTCGATTTCCGTTGGGTGGTTGTGGGTTTCATTCTTGAACATGAGAAGCCATGGTTCTTTGACACCATTGACATCCACTTCAATTTCAACTGAGCAGGCATTGATTTCATCAGACACTTCCATGTCGTCCAAACGACCATTGGCACGCTCATAACGACCAAAAATAGTCGCCATATCCATCAAGGTTTGAGGTTTTTCAGTACGTCCCAACTCATCACGCATGGCAATATACTTGTCATAAGTCGCTTGCAATTGTTTTTCAAATTTAGAAGCTGAGAAGTCGATGTTTTTCAACTCAGTCTCGAAAGTTGTATGACGGCAGTGGTCAGACCAGTAAGTATCCAAAACCTTCAACTCAGTCTCAGTTGGCACACGTCCAATAGACTTGAAGTAATCTTGAATGAAGAGAAGGTCATCCACTTCCATGGCCAATCCTTGCTCAGCCTTATACTGTGCAAAATCTTCTGCCGTATAAGTTTCAAAGAAATCCAAGCTTGGAATGGTCTTGTCAGACTCAGAGAAATCCTGTTTCGCAATGCCAACAGTGATGTCTTTGAAACGAGAATCCACTGGGTTCAAGAGGTAGTTTTTGACAGCTTCCAACTCATTCGCATCAATATCCTTGTTAACCAAGTAAAGTTGCGCTGTATTCACTGTTACATCATTTGAACTACCAAGCAAAAGCAAAGCTTCTTGTGAAGATGCCGCACGTTGGTCAAATTGACCAGGCAAACTTTCGATAGCAAAGAAAGCATGCTTCTCAAGATCAGCCTGAACCGCAGCTTCATCCAGAACAGTATCGGTCACTTGCTCAGAGAAGATATGTTTTTCCGCACGCGCAAACAAGTCCTCTGCCAAACCAAAAACATCGTAAACCTGAACAATCCGAAGATCCTTCAAGGTTTTCAACTGAAGATTATGCTGTAATTCTTTTACTAAAGACTGAGATTTCACACGAAAATCAGCTTTTTTCTCAACGAAAATACGTTTATCCATTTTAGTTCCTTTATTTCTATTCAAATAGGTTATCGAAGACGAAGGTTTTCCGTTTCAAAAAGATCACTTCAAACCCTGCAATTTCTCCAACACAACCTTATATACATCCGTTAAACTGCCTAAATCTCTACGGAAAACATCCTTGTCCATATGGTGCCCTTCAGCATCCCAAAGGCGGCAGTTATCTGGTGAGAATTCATCAGCCAAGATGATCTTGCCATCCTTATCAAAACCAAATTCCAATTTGAAGTCAATCAAGCGAAGACCAATTTGTGCAAACCAATCTTTCAGCAATTCATTGATACGACGCGTTTCTTCCTTGATATAAGCAATTTGTTCATCATTGGCAATATCCAAGAACTTCACATGCTCATCATTGATGAATGGGTCATCCAAATCATCGTTCTTGTAGTAAAATTCAACGATTGGAGTTTTCAAGTCCAAAC
>CAJZLM010000152.1:0-3777 GCA_916050595.1 Streptococcus mitis
GTTTTGAGGTTGCAGATGGAAGCTGACGCAGTTTGAAGAGATTTTCGAAGAGTATAAGTAGGCTGAAAAGGCTCCAGCCATAGCATGGACTATTATAACACATTCAGGAAAGAGAAAAAAGTCTGCTGATTGTAATCAGACAGACTCCATTTTATTCTTATTTAATCTTGAAGAATTGAACAATTGCCACAATACCTTGATAAATAAAGACAAAGGCAATGGTGTAACTAATATAGAGACCGGTCATCAATGGGTGTCCCATCATGATTAAACCTGCTACGATTCCTAAAATCCCCATCCAAACTAGAGGGGTACCTACCGATTTATCCGTCTTACGAACCTTGAAACCAACGATAGTTTTTGTAATACCATTTGTCAAGGCCCATAAAGAAATGATAAATGGTACAAATGTTACCATTTCAATAAAGCTACCTGAGAACAAGGTAAGAGCGAGGATGAGGGTAACAATTCCTCCAAATAAATTCCAGCCATGCTTTTCTTCTGATTTGAAGTATTGTACAATCTCAGAAATCCCTTGAACTGCAAATACAAGTGCAAACCAGAAAGTCATGGAAGCCAAGCTAATAAGAGGATGTGCAAACATATTAAAACCTACAAAAACTGCAAAAATACCCGCAATTAGTAACAACCATTTCCAAATTTTCGACATTATTTTTCTCCTTTTTTAGAGGAATCTTCCTCTAGTATTCCATAAATCATCATATCCAAAACCTGTGATAATTGATGTTCATATCCTGAAACCAAGTCAGGCAAACTGCTATCTGACGAAACAGTTAAATAATAGGAACGAAACATATCCTGAATCAATCGCAGATAGTCCATAGCTCGTTTCTCATCAATATGCTCTTTCAGTTTGGATTCTGATATAAGTTTTTGACAAACTTGTTCATTCAAGTCCAAAAAGATAGCTTTCTGTGGTGCAATGTCTGCTTCCAATTCTTCTGGTGTCGCAATCATTGCCTCAAAGAAAATGTGGCTATGTTCTGGGTATTGCTGATAAAATTGGTGACGTCTTTCCATATAATCAGCTAAGGAGGGCACTTGACCTTCCACCCCCAGAAACACTGCCAAAGCTTTCTCAAAACTCTCCTGAAAACAAGTTAGATAGAGGTCTGATTTCCCTGAAAAATTACGATACAAAACTCCTTTGGAAATACCATCCACTTTACAAAGTTCATTGATGACAAAACCTTGATAGCCTTTTGTAGCAAATTCAAACAAAGCAGCGGTAATGATTTTCTCTCTTCGTAGTCTTGTTTTTTCTTCTTTTCTCATGTATTTATCTCTACATTTTTTAATTATAAACCGATTGGTCTGAAATGTCAAGCAACTTTCTCAAAAATTTAACAGTCTGCTGATTGTAGCCATCATAAACAGACTGGAATCCAGTCTCAAACATATAATATACACATTCTTCGCTAAATGTTTTCACGGATATTCAAGAGTATGATAAAGGCAGCTAGAAGAAATAGCAATAAAACAAAGCTAACTGCCAGAGTTCCAAAGCTAGTAGCAATGGTTACCAAAGCTATTGTAAATAAGCTAGGTAAAACAACTGTAATGGCACCGATAGAGGATTGAACTGCTCCCATTGACTCCTCAGGTATTTGTTTAAAAATGAGTTCCTGTAATCGAGGAGAGAGGATACCTGCGAAAAAGGCATCCAAGGCACTAAAGATAAGAATCCAGTCAAAACGAACTGCCACAAAGCCAACTAAAAGGAGTAATTGGATAATAAGCGAGGCATATAGGGCTAGTTTTATGGAGATTGTATTCTTCAGATAGCCACTCACAAGGCTTCCGACAATAAGGGCTGACAATTCAAGGGTGGATAACAAGGCAAGAGATTGACCTGTTTGTAAATTCAAAAAGGGCTGATTCCTCAAAAACAGAGTAGAAACAGGAACTATAACATTTATCACTGCTTGACTAATAGAGATAATAAACAAAACCAAGAGCACCTTATTCATATTCCATATCAATTTTGATGATTGGAGCAGATGCTGGCAAAAGGATTTTACAGAGAGTCCTTCTTGATAGCTAATCGTTTTTTCTACTTTCAAGAGGTCTGTTTTTATGAAAAGAATACCTAAAAATGCGATTAAAAAGGTCAGAGCATTCAGTAAGGAAATAGACTGGATAGATAGAATACCTAGTAAGACTCCTCCTAGAATATTACTGATTGTTTTCACTAAACTAACAGTTGACTGTTTAAATCCAATAGCTTCTGCCAGATGGTCTTGCCCAATAATTCTAATGAAAATCGGAGTGAGCATGGCGCCTGAAAAATAACTCAATGTGTCAGATAAGAGGTTAATCAGACAAATAAATGCTACTAATAACAAGGAAAAGGACTGCCCTGAAAGTGATAAAGAAACGATAGAGTAAAGCAAAAATTTTGCAAAACTAATCATTGTATATTTTAGGACACGATGATGTTGAAAATCCGCCAAAACTCCCAGAAAGATTTGCAGAACTTGAGGAAGGGTTTCTGAAATCGTGATCAGTAAAATCGCCAAAGGGGCAAAAGATGCATCTGCCACATAATTCAAAAAGGCCAGATAAAAAATCGTATCCCCAACCGTTGAAATCCACTGGTTGATGGTTAATTGCCTAAAATTTCTATTTTGAAGAAATACTTTCATCACAACTCCTTTTAAAGTTCCAGTGTATAGAAAACAAGACTTGGTTTAATATTGAACTCCAAGCCTTGCTCATATTCAGATTCATCCATTATATGATGTTCATGCCGTATTTTATAATAAATCATATCTTAAAAATACCAGACCACACTATTCCCTGCTTGTATTTAGCTTCTTTCTTTTGGACAAATTTTGCTAAATCCAACAACTCTGTCGGCGGTTCACCTTTAAAGCTCAACAATTCTTTAGAGACGGCAAAAGAAAGACGTACAGCTAACAAATCTTCATTAATACTAGAGAACTGTTTTGCTGTTTCCAGCAATTGCTTCCTAAATTCTTCCGTCAAGCTAATTTCTTTATTATTGTATAGGGAATGAATTAACATTTGTAACTGACTTTGTTTTTCCATCGTTTACCTCATTTTATCTAGGACGCCAAGTTTCACTTTTAGTCCAGCCATTTACAGTATGCTCATAATTAAACATATACTGTACGAATTCCCATCTATAAACCACTTCTGCGACCTAGGATTTGCTTCAAATGTTTTACAAGGACAGTATAACACGGAAATTGGCTTATTTTAGAAAATCGCATATTTGATATTTTTTCTTATAGAAATTTCAGATTTGCAATTGTTGACTACTCAATAAGTTCTTTGTATTGCTTCAAACGCAATTCGAAGAGGGCTATCAATTGTGGATTTTCTAATACTTGCAGAGATTGGATAAATCTTTCAATCTCTTTTTGATTGCTTCCTTTGGTTTGAAGGAAAATCTTCATTTTCTTTAAAAACTGCCACAATAATTTCTCAAAAACATCGTATGGACGGAGCATACTCTCCAACTCGGCTTCAAAGATTGGGATGTAAGAGAAAAGTTTGCGCTCCATAAACTCTGAGATGATATTGAGATAGCCACTTTTCATATACAGTCGATTGTGTACTAACTCTTTAAATTCCTTGGATTTTTCAAGCAAAGAGGTTGATAAAAAGATGAAATCTTGATTGCTCAAGAAAGGCATGGTATTGCAAAAGATATAGAGTTCAAACCAGGTCCAAGACTCGATAGCATAGAGATAGGTGGTCAAAAACTCGCTATCCTCCTCTACTAGTGGG
>CAJZLM010000153.1:0-3753 GCA_916050595.1 Streptococcus mitis
CGTACTGACTCTCTATGGACCTGTTTTCGGATTTTAGAGATTAGAATTGTCAGTTTTCTGTTGACAAAATTTCCTTAAAGGTATAGGATAAAGATACTAATACTCGGAGGTAAGGGAGACATGAACAACTAAGTCTATCAAATAAAGAACCTTTATTTAGTAGATCTTGTTTTTGTCTCTTTTTGTGTGCTCTTTTCATACTAGATTTTCTAGTATCTTATCCTCATTGAAAATCAAAAAACTAGAAGGCTAACCATCTGCTCCTCTTGAGTTGGATTAGGCAATCCTAAGCTAGTTTGACGAGCTTTTCAACGAGGATAATAGAGTTTTGACAGTGACTTTGGGCTCTACTAGATAAAGTAGAGCTTTTTGTTATGCACTATCGACATTCTAGAAAGGGCAATCATATGATAAAAATCAATCACCTGACCATCACACAAAACAAAGATTTACGAGACCTTGTCTCAGACTTAAACATGACCATCCAAGACGGGGAAAAGATAGCTATTATTGGAGAGGAAGGAAATGGCAAATCAACCTTGATTAAAACTTTAATGGGAGAAACTTTACCTGATTTCACTATCAGGGGAGACATTCAATCTGATTATCAATCAATAGCCTACATTCCTCAAAAACTCCCCGAAGAGCTGAAAAAGAAAAGTCTACACGACTACTTCTTTTTGGATTTTGCTGATTTAGACTACAGTATCCTCTATCGTTTGGCTGAGGAGTTACACTTTGATAGCAACCGTTTCGCTAGCGTTCAAGAGATTGGAAGCCTTTCGGGGGGCGAAGCTTTGAAAATTCAGCTCATCCATGAGTTAGCCAAACCCTTTGAGATTCTATTTTTAGATGAACCTTCAAATGACCTAGACCTTGAGACGGTTGATTGGCTAAAAAGTCAGATTCGAAAGATTCGGCAAACCGTTATTTTCATTTCCCATGATGAAGACTTTCTTTCTGAAACGGCTGATACTATTGTCCACTTGCGACTGGTCAAGCACCGTAAAGAAGCGGAAACGCTAGTAGAGCATTTAGACTATGATAGCTATAGCGACCAGAGAAAGGCTAATTTTATAAAACAAAGCCAACAAGCTGCTAACGACCAACGAGCCTACGATAAAACCATGGAAAAACATCGGCGAGTCAAGCAAAATGTAGAAACTGCGCTTCGAGCTACCAAAGACAGTACTGCTGGGCGCCTATTAGCTAAAAAGATGAAAAATGTTCTCTCTCAAGAAAAACGCATTGAAAAGACAGCTCAGTCCATGACCCAAAAACCACTTGAAGAAGAACACATTCAACTTTTCTTCTCAGATATACAGCCATTACCTGCTTCTAAAGTCTTAATCCAGCTGGAAAAAGAAAATTTATCCATTGACGACCGAGTTTTGGCTCGAGAACTACAACTAACTGTCCGTGGCCAAGAAAAAATCGGTATCATCGGCCAAAATGGTGTTGGTAAATCAACTCTGTTAGCCAAGTTACAGCAACTTCTTAATGATAAAAGAGAAATTTCGCTTGGTTATATGCCACAAGATTACCATAAGAAACTGCAATTAGATTTATCTCCAGTAGCCTATCTCAGCAAAGCTGGGGAAAAAGAGGAACTACAGAAAATCCAATCCTACTTAGCCAGCCTCAATTTCAGTTACCCAGAAATGCAGCATCAAATCCGCTCCTTATCTGGCGGACAACAGGGAAAACTCCTGCTTTTGGATTTAGTCTTACGCAAACCAAACTTTCTCCTACTGGATGAGTCCACACGAAACTTTTCTCCCACTTCTCAACCCCAAATCAGAAAACTCTTTGCCACTTATCCTGGCGGTCTCATCACTGTTTCGCATGACCGTCGTTTCTTAAAAGAGGTCTGTTCGACTATCTATCGCTTGACAGAACACGGTTTGGATGTAGTTAATTAGACAATTTATAAATTTGCAACATAGCAGATAGGTGGGGCAAAAACACAATTTTAGGAGAAAAGGAAGTAAATCTTCCCATAATAAAACGCATAATATCAAGTTTTTTGCACACCTGATATTATGCGTTTTTAAGATTTTAAAGACTTTTTCCCAGCCTTCATTTCACATATGTTTTAAACGTTCGATCCGTTCTGAGATAGGTGGGTGGGTATAAAAGAGTTTTTGGAACCCTCCACCTTTCTTAGGATCATTGATATAAAGTGCACTGCTGGCATCATCGACAGGGCGACTCATCGGTTTACTATTATCCAACTTACGTAGAGCATTAATCATCCCTTGAGGATTGCGAGTCAACTCGACACTGGAAGCATCAGCTAGAAATTCCCTCTGACGAGAAATAGCTAGTTGCACCAAGGTTGCAGCGAGAGGTGCCAGCACAATAGCTAGTAGAGAAACCACGAGCATAATGATTTCAAGACCATTTCCATCTCGGTCATCGTCACTTCGTCTGCGACCTGATCCACCCCACCACATCATACGACCTGCCATACTAGAAAGCATGGTGATAGCACTAGCAAGGGCAACAGCAATAGTCGAAATGCGGATATCGTAATTACGAATATGACTGACTTCATGTCCCATAACAGCTTCTAGTTCTTCACGATTCATGATAGCTAGGAGACCTGACGTCGCAGCAACCGCCGCATTTTGAGGGTTAGAACCTGTCGCAAAGGCATTTAAGGCTGGATCATCAATGATGAAAACACGTGGCATAGGAATCTGAGCCACCATAGCCATATCTTCTACTACATGGTAGAGGTCTGGTGCCGTTTGCTCATCCACCTCACGCGCCCCATTCATGGACATGACGATCTCTGTCGATTGAAAAATCATGGACAAGGCATAGATAAAGCCGATAATCAGTGCGATAACCAAACCACCAAGCCCAGATCGCATAAAGAGGTAACCAACTGCATAGCCAACAAGAGCTAAGAGTAGGAAAAATACCAGCAACAAAATCCACGTTTTTCGTTTATTGCTTGCAATTTGATCAAACAACATCTTAGTCACCTAAACCGCTAAAATCAACTTTAGGAACTGCCTTTTCCTCTTCTGGTGTTTGAAGGAAATCTGCTGCTTTAAATCCAAACATCCCAGCGATAATATTGCTTGGGAAAGTTTCTAATTTTACATTGTAGTTGCTGACAACACTGTTGTAGAGTTGACGAGAGTAAGAAATTTTATTTTCTGTATTTGTCAACTCCTCTTGCAATTTAACAAAGTTTGCACTAGCTTTCAAATCTGGATAGCTTTCTGCAACTGCAAAAATACCTGAAACCTGACGAGTAAGGGCATCACTAGCTTTCATAGCTTCTGCTGGTGAAGTCGCTGCCGCCACTTGGTTACGTAGTTCTGCCACCTTTTCAAGGGTAGAACCTTCATATTTGGCATAACCTTTTACAGTCTCAATCAAGTTTGGCAAGAGATCATTTCGACGTTTCAACTGAACATCAATCTGACTCCAAGCCTCCTTTGTTTGCATACGATTCTTAACCAAACCGTTATAGCTAACAATCACAAAAATAACAACAAGAGCGATAACTCCAAGAATAATCCAAGTCATTATATAAGTCCTTTCTGCTTTTAGATTAGTACCAGTATATCAAATTTTTAATGATTGTGGTAAAATAAGATGATACTAAAGAAGGAAACTACTATGAAACCAGAAACATTTTACACATTACTCGCTGAACAAAAGATTGATCTTACTGACCAGCAAAAAACACAATTTGAGCGTTATAGATCGGAAGAGCGTCGTGTAGGGAAAGAG
>CAJZLM010000154.1:0-3721 GCA_916050595.1 Streptococcus mitis
ATACTTCACGTTTCTTTGCATATTTCCTCATGTCTTAGCTGTCAGAAGTGGTAAATAAGTAGTAAATTCATTTGTACTACTAAGCAACAAGACGCTCCTGTTGCTTCTCTTTATTCAAGCGTTTCATTTCTGCCATTGCAGAATCGAATGTTGCATGTGCGTAATAGTTCAGCGTCATGGCTATATTAGCATGTCCCATAATGTACTGTAATGCCTTTGGATTCATTCCTGCATTTGCATAGTTGGTACAGAATGTATGTCGCAAACTATGTGGAGTGATGTGTGGCAATTTATCCTCGTTATACTTATTGTATTTCTTAACAAGACCTTTCATCATGCCGTTGTAATCACTTGCCACTTTTGGATAGTTCTTTCTATTAAGAAAGAGGAAATCACTATATCCATCAATCTCAACACGCTTATCATTCTTTCGATTCGCTAACACTCGCTTAAATGCTTGATAGGCTTCTTCAACCATAGGAACTTGACGTTCGCCACTTTTGGTCTTTGGTGTTTCAATGTAGTACCCAATTTCAGTATCTCTCAATAGCTGATGGTCTATATTGACAAGACGATTCTCAAAATCTAAATCTGGAAGTGTCAAACCACCAAACTCTGAAATACGAAGACCTGTTTTTAAGAGTATCAGAATTTCATCATAATTTTTGCTGTAGGTTTTATCAGCTTTTGCAAAGGCTAACAGTTTTTCTTCCTGTTCTTCTGTTAGTACGGTCTTAGGGACAGTATCATCATCAAGAACTGCTTTCAGTTGAAAGTCAAATGGATTCTTCCGAACACAATCATCTTGTATAGCAATATAGAATGAAGCCTTTAAAGAACGTTTGTAGTTATTGATGGTTTGATAAGCATAACCATTTTCACTCATTCTAATAGCCCATTCTTTAGCGTCTGATGGCTTAATACTGTCAATACTTCTTACACCTAACTTGTCTTTCTTCAAAATATCCATAAGATATTTGCGTCCAGTTTCAGTGTTTTTTCTAACCTTTGGTCTTTGAGCGTTCTGTTTTGCGTAAAGCTGGCAGAGTGTCATTTTCTTTCCTACAACATCAATACCATCATGAATGTCTTTCTGTAACTCTGCGATTTTCTCTCTAAGTGAGATACAATCACGCTTTCCTGCTGGTACTCGGTCTGTAGCCACAAGTTTCCACGAGTAAACAAATTGCGGTTCTCCAAATGAATCTATATATTTGTATAAGTATCTTCCGTCTTTTCGTTGGCTCTCTCCAGTCTTTAAGATTCGACCTTTATTGTCACGTCTTTTTTCTGACATGGCATTTGCTCCTTTCCTTTATGGAAAGAGCCTTGATACGACTTAATACTATTTTATCATATACAAGACCCTTTGGCGACGCTAGATTGCGTCCAATGTATCTATAATTTTTTCAAATTGTTTTCGTTTAATCTGAATACGATTGCCATTCATAATCAGCCAATTTGCATTTTTATTTTCCTCTGCCAAGCGTCGTAGCTTGTTTTCGCCAATACGAAAATATTTTGACGCTTCTTCAATGGTTAGGGTATAACGTTCCCAAATAGGAATGTCAGTCTGCTTCATAAAATCCTCCTTTCCAAATCACTTATTTGGATTTCATAAAAGTTGTTTTACCAGCAATCGAACAGCTTTAGCAAAGCTCACGGGAGTTCCACCCCTGCATGGTTCTCATGTAGCCATACTCATTGCCTGCGACGGTTTTATCACGCTCGGACTATTGACTGTATGGGAGTATCATTATCACGATAAGAATGTCGTTGCAGGCAATCCTGCTAAAGATTGCTTCTCGGATCACTAACATGAATCGCTCGCTATCTTTATAAGATAGGTCATGGCGGTTAGTTCCGTTGGCTCTTTTCTTATCGAAACGTATTCGATTACTTTTATTCAGTTTTCAAAGAACAATGGCTCGTTAGCCTATCAAAACACATTGAAAGCTCAATATGCTTTGGTGGAATAACAAACCTCCCTGTTCGGGAAGCGTGGAATGGTTTAGCACGCTTCCACGAAAGGAGAGAGGATATTACTTAATTTCAAATGACAAAATCTTTGTAATCAGTCTGGTTTCCATTCTTCCACGTAAGACTTCATCAACGACCATACTTTGATTGCCATATTCATCTTTCATAAGTCGTAGGGAACGCTTCGTTATGTACCCTCTGTAATGATGTAGAATCTGGTTAATCGCTTCGGTATCGCCATCTGTTGCCTTTACAATGAGAGGAAAGGGAATCATAGGATATTGTGTTTTCATTCTTCAAATTCCTCCATAAACTTTTTAATTAAGGCTAGTCCACTGGTTCTATGCCGATAGACAGTAGAACGGTTCAATTTCAACAGGTCTGCAATTTCTGAATCGCTCATGTCCATAAAGTAAAACAGCAGTAGAATTTCACGTTTCTTGTCTGGCAACTCACGTAATGCTTCACTCAACAAATCATTTTCAACGCCTACTGATAACCCATTGAGTGTAAAAATCTGAAAGTCAGTTGAATAGTTATCTGTTGTCGCAAACTGGCTAACAAGATAATCGCCAACATCCGAAAAGGACACCTCACGCTTTGCAATCCTTGAAAGATAAAGCATATAATTCTTTCGCTCGTCTTCCATAGCACGTTTACAGATATAGTCAAACTGATTTTCTATTGTGGTCTGAAAAGAAGATGGTTTCATGTTTCTCACCCCCTTTCTGTCTAGGAAAGGAAGTGAGCCTTGCTCGTTTATCTCCTTTCACTCTTAGTCCCAATGTGAAAGGGGGATTTGTTGCATTACTGATAAATAAACTTTGTAAAAAAGTTCTGAATAGCCAAAAAAGCATATAAACAGATTTATTTCTCTGTTTACATGCTTCTGTTATTCTATCTATATGATTTATAAAACCACATTGGTGGACGTACTTATCTATTGCAGATAGACGACTTTTTTTGACAAGAACCCAATGTAAGGAAATTTATTGTATATGATGTACTTCATGGCGACGTTGACCTCCAACAAACCGCCATTTGGAAGTAATATACAATATTTTAACAGCGTAAATAGCACTACCATATAACGGTTTTTTTTATTGGCGTTTAGTAGTGCTTTTTATTAAATATAAACCTATAAACCATATAACACGTTTTTCTATACCTGTTTTTAATTCAGTAGGAACAATAAAATGTATAGAGGTGGTCTACTATGCGTAAAAAAGAAGATAAATATGATTTTAGAGCCTTTGGTTTAGCCATTAAAGAAGCTCGATTGAAACGAGGTTTAACTCGTGAACAAGTGGGAGCATTGATTGAAATTGACCCACGGTACTTAACTAATATTGAAAATAAAGGGCAACACCCCAGCATACAAGTTCTTTATGACCTTGTATCGTTACTTCATGTTTCCGTTGATGAATTTTTCTTACCTGCTAATAACTTGGTAAAAAGCACCCGACGATTACAGATAGAGAAATACATGGATAGCTTTACAGACAAAGAACTATCCTTAATGGAATCTTTAGCCAGCGGTATCAACGAAGCAAGAAACATCGAAGACTAATTAAAAGAATCCATACATAACGGAAAGAGCCGATAAAATGAGATTGTATTAATCTCATTTTATCGGCTCTGCGTCTTTGCGTCTGGCTCTGTAATCACAGTTACTTTGAACTGCTTTATTTCAATTAAATTTTCTTGTCTGCATTTCGGACAATAGAGGGGGAATTTTTTT
>CAJZLM010000155.1:0-3718 GCA_916050595.1 Streptococcus mitis
TTGTATCATTTGTGATAAAGGCAAAGAGGATACCGATAATATTTGCTAGTCCAGTAGCGAGAAGTTCTTTGTGTGTTAGTTGATAAATGACTAATCGTGAGAGAATCGAAACTAGGGTTGTTGCAAGGCCAAAAAAGAGATAGGCTAAGATTTCATTGCTAAGAAATTTTTGAATACAAATTTTCATGTTTTTAGTATAGCATAAAGCAGGCTATTGTGCTATACTAGTAAGGTTGATTGAATCAACCCTTGGTGCTTAGCTTCTTTCACCAAGCATATTATACGCGGGAAACCGCCAAAGGAGAAAAAATGAAAAAATTAACTATTCGTGATGTTGCAGATATTGCAATCGTCGCTGCTATCTATGTCGTTTTGACTGTTACACCGCCTCTAAATGCCATCAGCTATGGTGCTTATCAGTTTCGTATTTCAGAAATGATGAACTTTATGGCTTTTTACAATCCTAAGTACATCATCGGAGTTACCATCGGTTGTATGATTGCTAATTTCTTTAGTTTCGGACTGCTAGATGTCTTTGTTGGTGGTGGATCAACCCTAGTATTCCTTAGTCTAGGTGTTTGGCTTTTTGCAAAATACAGCAAAGATTACCTCTTTAATGGATTAATTCGAAAAGATCATTTCTTTTTTTCAATCCTCTTTTCAATTTCCATGTTTACTATCGCTGCCGAGTTAAATATTGTAGCAGAATTACCATTTTTCCTTACTTGGTTTACAACAGGTATCGGTGAATTTGCCTCATTGATTATTGGAGCGATTATTATCGGTAAAATTGGTCGTCGAATCGATTTAAGCAAATAGAATTAGATAAGCTAGGTAGCTCTTACCTGGCTTTTTCTTATGGAAAATATCTAAGGAAACTTGACAAGATTTTCTAACTATAGTATACTTTTTAAGTAAGCTGATTTAGCTCAGTTGGCAGAGCGCATCCATGGTAAGGATGAGGTCGCCGGTTCAATCCCGGCAATTAGCATGATATTTACAGGGAAACTCTTGAGCACAAGAGTTTTTTTCTTATGCTCGCGAGAAAAAATTCTGACTTTTGTATAATAAAAGTCATCCTGCAAAGATTTCTTATTGACAAAACCACTTATTTCTAGTAATATAATAGACGCGATGAGTCGATAGGTAGTCTTCGGACTACTATTGAGCATAAGGAGGTCATAACGCAGGAGCGGACCTTGATGAGTTGTGTGAACCTGCTCATCACATGAAGATGCCTCTTAGTCCCTAGTCTAGCGACTGGGGATTTTTATTTTCCAAAAAATGATGAAAAAGCTTTGCAATTCATGGAAAAAGTAGTATAATACATCTATTATAGAAATTTTTAGAAAATTCCGAAAGAGGTTTGTTATGGGATACACAGTTGCTGTTGTCGGTGCTACAGGTGCCGTTGGTGCTCAAATGATCAAAATGTTGGAAGAATCAACACTTCCAATCGATAAAATTCGTTTACTTGCTTCTGCACGTTCAGCAGGCAAGACTTTGAAGTTTAAAGATCAAGATATTACGATTGAAGAAACAACTGAAACAGCTTTTGAAGGAGTTGATATTGCTCTTTTTTCAGCAGGTGGTTCTACATCAGCTAAGTATGCACCATACGCAGTTAAAGCTGGAGCGGTAGTAGTAGATAATACATCTTACTTCCGTCAAAATCCAGATGTTCCTTTGGTTGTTCCAGAGGTCAATGCTCATGCACTTGATGCCCACAACGGTATCATTGCCTGCCCTAACTGTTCAACAATCCAAATGATGGTGGCTCTTGAGCCAGTTCGCCAAAAATGGGGCTTGGACCGTATCATTGTTTCAACTTACCAAGCAGTTTCAGGTGCTGGTATGGGAGCAATTCTTGAGACTCAACGTGAACTTCGTGAAGTCTTGAATGATGGAGTGAAACCACGTGATTTACATGCGGAAATCTTGCCTTCAGGTGGTGACAAGAAACACTATCCTATCGCCTTCAATGCTCTTCCACAAATCGATGTCTTCACTGATAATGATTACACTTACGAAGAGATGAAGATGACTAAGGAAACTAAGAAAATTATGGAAGATGACAGTATTGCAGTATCTGCAACATGTGTGCGTATTCCAGTCTTGTCAGCTCACTCTGAGTCAGTTTACATCGAAACAAAAGAAGTGGCTCCAATCGAAGAAGTAAAAGCAGCTATCTCAGCCTTCCCAGGTGCTGTTCTTGAAGATGATGTAGCTCATCAAATCTATCCTCAAGCCATCAATGCCGTGGGTTCACGTGATACCTTTGTTGGTCGTATCCGTAAAGACTTGGATGCAGAAAAAGGAATTCACATGTGGGTTGTTTCAGATAACCTTCTCAAAGGTGCTGCTTGGAACTCAGTTCAGATTGCAGAAACTCTTCACGAACGTGGATTGGTTCGTCCAACAGCTGAATTGAAATTTGAATTAAAATAGTCATATTGTTTAGGAGTTCAGATGAACTCCTTCTTTGAAATAGAGAGGTGTTTCTCATGTCTTATCAAGATTTAAAAGAGTGTAAAATCATCACAGCCTTTATTACTCCCTTCCATGAGGATGGTTCCATCAACTTTGACGCTATTCCAGCCTTGATTGAGCATTTATTGAGCCATCATACGGATGGAATTCTTCTCGCAGGGACGACAGCTGAGAGTCCAACTTTGACTCACGATGAAGAATTGGAGCTATTTGCAGCTGTACAGAAGATTGTCAATGGACGTGTACCTTTGATTGCGGGTGTAGGTACTAATGATACGCGTGACTCTATTGAGTTTGTCAAAGAAGTAGCGGAATTTGGCGGTTTTGCTGCTGGACTTGCTATTGTTCCTTACTACAACAAACCTTCTCAAGAAGGAATGTATCAGCATTTTAAGGCCATTGCAGATGCTTCTGACCTACCAATTATTATCTATAACATTCCAGGGCGTGTAGTTGTAGAATTAACTCCAGAAACCATGCTTCGTTTGGCTGACCATCCAAATATTATTGGTGTCAAAGAATGTACTAGCTTGGCTAATATGGCTTACTTGATTGAGCACAAACCAGAAGAGTTCTTGGTCTATACTGGTGAGGATGGAGATGCTTTCCATGCCATGAACCTTGGTGCGGATGGGGTTATTTCTGTTGCCTCTCATACAAATGGGGATGAGATGCACGAGATGTTCACTGCAATTGCAGAAAGCGATATGAAAAAAGCCGCAGCTATTCAGCGTAAATTCATTCCTAAGGTCAATGCCCTCTTCTCTTATCCAAGTCCTGCTCCTGTTAAGGCGGTTCTTAACTACATGGGATTTGAAGCTGGACCAACTCGTCTACCTCTAGTTCCAGCACCAGAAGAAGATGCCAAACGAATTGTCAAGGTTGTCGTAGATGGCGACTACGAAGCAACCAAGGCAACTGTAACAGGGGTCTTAAGACCAGATTACTAATAAAGACAATAAAATCCATGACCGCAACAACGATCATGGATTTTTCTATTTTCCTAAACAGAATTGACTAAAGAGTTGGGTAATGAGTTCATCAGGAGCAGCATCTCCAGTGATTTCTCCGAGAATTTCCCAAGTACGGGTCAAGTCAACTTGAAGCAAGTCAACTGGCATTCCCAGTTCCAGACCTTCATTAACAGCTTGAAGGCTTTCAACAGCCTTTTCAATTAAGGAAATGTGACGTGCGTTAGACAAGTAAGTAGCGTCTTGCTCAACCAAAC
>CAJZLM010000156.1:0-3690 GCA_916050595.1 Streptococcus mitis
TTAATAACTTTTAAGTTATAATTTAATTGAAAAGAGGTTGCTTGGTGCACACGATTTACTTCTATAAGGACAAAAATGGAAATGAGCCAGTCTTGGATTATATGAGAGAATTGGCTAGAAAGAAGAGTAAGGATAGTCGCATCAAACTCAATAAACTAAATGACTATATCGAGTTGCTTAGTCAGCATGGGACGAGAGCTGGGGAACCCTATATGAAACACTTGGAAGATGAGATATGGGAACTAAGACCTTTGAGAAATCGAATTTTATTTATAGCGTGGCTTGATGGTAGTTTTGTTCTTTTACATCATTTTGTCAAAAAGACTCAGAAAACTCCTAGAAGAGAAATTGAAAAAGCCAAGCGTGAACTGAAGGACTTAAAAGAAAGAGGGTTAAGTGATGAAAAATAGTGCTATTGGAAGTAACTGGAAGGATGTCCGATCTGAACTCTTTACCAAGGAGGAAATTCTTGAAAGTGATATGCGAGTGGCTATCATGAGTGAGTTGATTGAAGCCAGACATGAGCAAGGAATCAGCCAGAAAAAGCTAGAGGAACTCAGTGGAGTGAGCCAGCCTGTCATAGCTAGGATGGAAACAGGTAAGACTAGCCCTCAGTTGGATACAGTCTTAAAAGTCTTAGCCAGTTTAGGAAAGACACTAGCAGTCGTCCCACTTGAACAGGGGAAAAGTTGACTAGAATCAGTTATAGTCTTTTCTAATAACAAGCCATAGTCACTTATAAGAATTACTAATAACGCGTTTGAGCATTATAACCGGAATACGCCTATAAAACAAGCTACACAAAGGATTTGAGGCATTTGTCTCAAGTCTTTTTCTTTTGTTTAAAACAGAGATATAGTTTCAAACTATATCAAAGCCTAATTTTTTACAATTATACAGACGCATTCTTTTCTGTTAAGATAGTTTCAACAACAAATTTTGGAGGACACATCATGTCAACTACAATCATCGGTTTCCCTCGTTTGGGCGAATTCCGCGAATTAAAATTTACAACTGAAAAATACTTTAGAAAAGAAATCTCAGAAGAAGAACTTTTGGCAGCAGCAAAAGAATTGCGTGCTAAACACTGGAACATTGTCAAAGAAAAAGGCATCACTGAAATTCCATCAAATGACTTTTCTCACTATGACAACTTCCTAGATGCAGCTTTCCTTTTCAACGTGGTACCTGCTTCAGTTCAAAACTTGGACTTGTCTGACCTTGAGCGCTACTTCGCTTTGGGTCGTGGTTACCAAGGAGAAAAAGGGGATGTTCGCGCCCTTCCAATGAAGAAATGGTTCAACACCAACTACCACTACATCGTTCCTAAATTTGAAAAAGACACTCAAGTTAAACTTGCAGGTCACAAGATTTTTGATGAGTTCCAAGAAGCTAAAGAACTTGGTCTTAACACTCGTCCAGTTCTTGTAGGTCCATTCACTTTCCTTCAATTATCAGACTTTGAAGAAGGTGTGAAAGCAGAAGACTTCGTAGACAGCTTAGTTGCTGCTTACCAAGAAGTTTTTGCTAAATTGGCAGAACTTGGTGCGACTCGCATCCAATTGGACGAAGCGGCTCTTGTAAAAGACTTGACAGCTGAAGAAAAAGCTCTCTTCTTGAACCTCTACAACAAACTTTTGGCTGACAAAAAAGGTCTTGAAGTCTTGCTTCAAACTTACTTCGGTGATGTTCGTGACGTCTACGCTGACCTTGTGAAATTGCCAGTAGATGCTATCGGTCTTGACTTCGTTGAAGGTAAGAAAACTCTTGAACTCGTTAAAGGTGGCTTCCCAGCTGACAAGACTCTTTATGCAGGTATTGTCAATGGTAAAAACATCTGGCGTAACAACTATGAAAAGAGCCTGGCTGTTCTTGAGCAAATCCCAGCTGAAAACATTGTATTGACAAGCTCATGCTCACTTCTTCATGTGCCATTTACAACTGCTAATGAAGAATTTGAACCAGCTATCTTGAACCACTTTGCCTTTGCAGTTGAAAAATTGGATGAGATTCGTGATTTGGATGCTATCCGCAATGGTCAAGGTGAAGAAGCACTTGCAGCTAACAAAGAACTCTTTGCGACTGAGCGTGTTGGTGAAAATGCTGAACTTCGTGCGCGTATCGCTGGTTTGACTGATGCAGACTACACTCGTTTGCCAGCCTTTGCAGAACGTGAAGCTATCCAAGAAGAAGCTTTCAAACTTCCAGCTCTTCCAACAACAACTATCGGTTCATTCCCTCAAACTAAGGAAGTTCGTGCTAAACGTTTGGCCTTCCGTAAGGGTGAATTGTCACAAGAAGAATACGATGCCTTCCTTGCTGAAACTATCGACGAATGGATCAAATGGCAAGAAGAAGTTGGATTTGACGTGCTTGTACACGGTGAATTCGAGCGTAATGACATGGTTGAGTACTTCGGTCAAAACTTGTCAGGTTACCTCTTCTCTAAAAATGGTTGGGTACAATCATACGGTATGCGTGGGGTTAAACCACCAATCATCTGGGGTGATGTCACTCGTCTTAACCCAATCACTGTGAAATGGTCTAGCTACGCACAAAGCCGTACTGACAAACCTGTTAAAGGTATGTTGACTGGACCTGTTACCATCCTTAACTGGTCATTCCCACGTGAAGACATCTCTATCAAGGATTCTACTCTTCAAATCGCCCTTGCTATCAAGGATGAAGTGCTTGACCTTGAAGCTGCTGGTGTGAAAATCATCCAAATCGATGAGGCTGCTCTTCGTGAAAAATTGCCACTCCGTCGTAGCGACTGGTATGAAGACTACCTTGACTGGGCAATTCCTGCCTTCCGCTTGGTACACTCAACAGTAGCGCCAGATACTCAAATCCACACTCACATGTGTTACTCAGAATTTACAGATATCATCCCAGCTATCGATAACTTGGATGCGGACGTTATCTCATTTGAGGCAAGCCGTTCAAACCTTGAAATCTTGGACGAACTCAAATCGAAAAATTTCCAAACAGAAGTAGGACCTGGGGTTTACGATATCCACTCACCTCGTGTACCAAATGAAGGCGAAATCGACAATACAATCGAAGCTATCCTTGCTAAAGTGCCAAGCAAGAAAGTTTGGATCAACCCTGACTGTGGTTTGAAAACACGTGGTATTCCAGAAACAAAAGAAAGCTTGATCCGCCTTGTTGAAGCAGCTAAAGCTGCGCGTGAGAAATTGTAAGATAAGGATTTCTCTAGAAGCGCTGTTTGGTCAATCTGCCTGTTTCACTTGGATTCTAGGAATCCAGCTAACGAAAAAATCAACTAGAAAAGGATAATGACTATGTCACGCCAAACACCGTCACTCTCATTTGAAGTGTTCCCTCCAAACCCAGAAGTGGGTAATGATAAAATTATTTCAGCCTTGCAGGACATGCAGGAGTTGGCTCCTCACTTTATCAGTGTAACTGCCAGCAATAATAAATTTAATATCAAGGAAACGACGGTTCGTTTGGCTGACTTTATCCAAAATGACTTGGCGATTCCGACTATTGCCCACTTGCCAGCCATCTATTTAACTAAGGACAAGGTGGCTGAAACTATTGCTGACTTGGATAAGGTTGGGGTGCAGAAAATCTTGGCTCTTCGTGGGGATATTATTCCTGATGTGGAACCTCAAAAGGATTTCCGTTATGCAACTGACTTGATTGAGTTCATTAAGGAACAAG
>CAJZLM010000157.1:0-3652 GCA_916050595.1 Streptococcus mitis
GAAATTTCAATGACTATTCAAGATTTTATAAAATATGAACTTATTATTATGGCATAATATATCTATCTACTATATGAAAGGACTTGCCAATGACTTCTTATAAACGTACATTTGTTCCTCAAATAGATGCTAGAGACTGTGGTGTTGCTGCCTTAGCCTCGATTGCTAAATTCTATGGTTCAGATTTTTCTCTAGCTCACTTGAGAGAACTTGCAAAGACCAATAAAGAAGGGACGACTGCTCTTGGCATTGTAAAAGCCGCTGATGAAATGGGCTTTGAAACAAGACCTGTTCAAGCAGATAAAACTCTCTTTGACATGAGTGATGTCCCCTATCCATTTATCGTTCACGTTAACAAAGAAGGAAAACTCCAACATTACTATGTTGTCTATCAAACAAAGAAAGACTATCTGATTATTGGTGATCCTGACCCTTCTGTAAAAATCACCAAAATGTCAAAAGAACGCTTTTTCTCTGAATGGACTGGAGTAGCTATTTTTCTAGCTCCCAAACCCAGCTATCAACCCCATAAAGATAAAAAGAATGGTCTACTAAGCTTCCTTCCTCTGATTTTCAAACAAAAATCTCTCATTGCTTACATTGTTCTCTCAAGCTTATTAGTCACTATTATCAATATCGGTGGTTCTTATTATCTCCAAGGAATCTTGGATGAATACATTCCAAATCAGATGAAATCAACTTTAGGAATCATCTCAGTTGGTCTGGTTATCACCTATATCCTCCAACAAGTCATGGGCTTCTCCAGAGATTATCTCCTAACCGTTCTGAGTCAGAGATTAAGTATTGATGTGATTTTATCCTATATTCGCCATATTTTTGAACTTCCTATGTCTTTCTTTGCGACACGTCGTACAGGAGAAATCATTTCACGCTTCACAGATGCCAACTCTATTATAGATGCCTTAGCTTCTACCATTCTCTCTCTTTTTCTTGATGTCTCCATTCTGATTCTTGTAGGGGGCGTCTTACTTGCACAAAACCCTAGTCTCTTCCTTCTTTCTCTTATTTCCATTCCTATATACATGTTCATCATCTTTTCTTTTATGAAGCCTTTTGAAAAAATGAACCATGATGTCATGCAAAGTAATTCTATGGTTAGCTCTGCTATTATCGAAGATATCAACGGGATTGAAACTATAAAGTCGCTCACAAGTGAAGAAAATCGCTACCAAAATATAGACAGCGAATTTGTAGATTATTTGGAAAAATCCTTTAAGCTCAGTAAATATTCTATTTTACAAACGAGTTTAAAGCAGGGAACAAAATTAGTTCTGAATATCCTTATCCTATGGTTTGGCGCTCAATTAGTCATGTCGAGTAAAATTTCTATCGGTCAGCTGATTACCTTTAACACACTTCTTTCTTACTTTACAACTCCTATGGAAAATATTATCAACCTCCAAACCAAACTCCAATCTGCGAAGGTCGCTAATAACCGTTTGAACGAAGTCTATCTAGTCGAATCTGAATTTAAAGTTCAAGAAAACCCTGTTCATTCACATTTTTTGATGGGCGATATTGAATTCGATGACCTTTCTTATAAGTATGGTTTTGGACGAGATACCTTAACAGATATTAATCTCACGATTAAACAAGGAGATAAGGTTAGCCTAGTTGGAGTCAGTGGTTCTGGTAAAACAACTTTAGCCAAAATGATTGTCAATTTCTTTGAACCCTACAAAGGACATATTTCCATCAATCATCAGGATATTAAAAACATTGATAAAAAAGTCTTGCGCCGTCATATTAATTACCTGCCCCAACAAGCCTATATCTTTAATGGCTCTATTTTGGAAAACTTAACCTTGGGCGGTAATCATATGATTAGCCAAGAAGATATTCTAAGAGCTTGTGAATTAGCTGAAATCCGTCAAGACATTGAAAGAATGCCTATGGGCTATCAAACTCAGCTCTCTGATGGAGCTGGTCTATCAGGAGGGCAAAAGCAACGAATAGCCCTCGCTCGTGCTCTTTTAACTAAAGCTCCTGTTCTAATACTAGATGAAGCTACTAGCGGTCTTGATGTCTTGACCGAGAAAAAGGTTATAGATAATCTTATGTCCCTAACTGATAAAACCATTCTCTTTGTAGCCCATCGTCTCAGTATAGCCGAACGAACCAACCGTGTCATTGTTCTTGACCAGGGGAAAATCATTGAAGTTGGTAGTCACCAAGAGTTAATGCAGGCGCAAGGCTTCTACCATCATCTATTCAATAAATAAGGAGAATGTCATGAATCCTAATCTTTTTAGAAGCGTCGAGTTTTATCAGAGACGTTACCATAACTATGCGACAGTATTAATCATACCACTTTCATTACTGTTTACTTTCATCTTGATTTTCTCCCTTGTTGCCACAAAAGAAATTACTGTTACTTCCCAAGGGGAAATCACCCCTACAAGTGTCATTGCATCTATTCAGTCGACCAGTGATAATCCTATCCTAGCTAATCATTTAGTGGCAAATCAAGTAGTTGAAAAAGGGGACTTACTCATCAAATACTCTGAAACAATGGAAGAAAGTCAGAAAACCGCCCTAGAAACTCAATTACAAAGACTTGAGAAGCAAAAAGAAGGACTTGGAATTTTGAAACAAAGCTTAGAAAAAGCGACTGATCTTTTTTCTGGCGAGGATGAATTTGGCTACCATAATACCTTTATGAATTTTACCAAACAAGCTCGTGATATTGAACTGGGTATATCAAAGACTAACACTGAGGTTTCAAATCAAGCCAACCTTGCCAATAGCAGTTCATCAGCCATCGAACAAGAAATTACAAAAGTTCAACAACAAATTGGAGAATATCAAGAGCTGAGAGATGCTATCATAAATAAAAGGGCTCGCTTACCAACTGGCAATCCGCACCAGTCAATTTTGAATCGTTATCTTGTAGCCTCACAAGGACAAACACAAGGAACTGCAGAAGAGCCATTTTTATCTCAAATTAATCAAAGCATTGCAGGTCTTGAATCATCTATCGCAAGCCTCAAAATTCAGCAAGCTGGTATCGGAAGTGTAGCAACTTATGATAATAGTTTAGCAACTAAAATTGAAGTACTCCGCACTCAGTTTTTACAAACAGCCTCACAGCAACAACTAACCGTGGAAAATCAATTAACAGAATTAAAAGTACAACTAGATCAAGCGACACAGCGCTTAGAAAACAATACCTTAACCGCTCCAAGTAAAGGTATCGTTCATCTGAACAGCGAATTTGAAGGTAAAAATAGAATTCCAACTGGTACAGAAATTGCTCAAATATTCCCTGTCATCACAGATACAAGAGAAGTACTAATCACTTACTACGTATCTTCTGACTATCTACCTCTACTAGATAAAGGACAAACTGTAAGATTAAAACTGGAGAAGATTGGAAATCACGGCATTACCATCATCGGCCAACTTCAGACAATTGATCAAACTCCTACCAGAACAGAGCAAGGAAATCTCTTTAAATTAACCGCTCTTGCAAAACTATCTAATGAGGATAGTAAACTCATCCAATACGGCTTACAAGGTCGCGTCACTAGTGTAACTGCAAAGAAAACATATTTTGATTATTTCAAAGATAAAATTTTAACACATTCTGATTAATTTTCAGATAACACTCTATAACTATTTATTATCTTAT
>CAJZLM010000158.1:0-3571 GCA_916050595.1 Streptococcus mitis
TGGAAGTCAAAGGAGAAAAAGATGAAGAATCCATTTTTTGAGAAACGTTGTCGCTATAGTATTCGAAAATTGTCAGTGGGTGCCTGCTCATTGATGATTGGTTCAGTCCTATTTGCAGGTCCAGCTTTAGCTGAAGAGTCAGTAGTTCCAGAAAATGGAACAACTACTACAGCAGTAGCGTCAGAACAACCATTAACCGCTACTCCAGCAGAAGCAACTACACCAGCACCAGAAGTATTGAAGGAGCTGGAAACAACGGAAGATAAGGCAAATGAGCAACCTGTTTCAGAAGAGAAACCAACCTTGGATCAATTGACTGCAGCTGATAAGGAGGCAACTAGTCCAGCTACTGAAACTCCAAAGGCTGAAGAAATGCCGGCAACTACAGAAAATAAGCCAGAAGAGAAAGCTACGGTCTCTGATGTTCCTAAGAAAGAAGAAAAAAGTCTTCGACCAAAAGAAATTAAGTTTGACACTTGGGAAGATCTGTTGAAATGGGAACCAGGTGCCCGTGAAGACGATGCCATAAACCGCTCTTCAGTAGAATTGGCTAAGCGTTATCGTGGTCATGTCATCAATGAAAAAGCCAATAAGGATGCCAAAGTTGAAGCTCTTGCTAATACTAACTCTAAGGCTAAAGACCACGCTTCTGTAGGTGGTGAAGAGTTTAAGGCCTATGCTTTTGACTACTGGCAATACTTGAATTCCATGGTCTTCTGGGAAGGACTCGTTCCAACTCCAGACGTGATTGATGCTGGTCACCGTAATGGTGTTCCTGTATTGGGTACTCTATTCTTCAACTGGTCTAACAGCATTGCAGACCAAGAGAAATTTGCTGCAGCTCTTCAACAAGATGAGGATGGAACTTTCCCTATTGCTCGCAAGTTGGTTGATTTGGCTAAATATTATGGATTTGATGGTTACTTTATCAACCAAGAAACTACGGGTGATATCGTAACGCCTCTTGGTAAGAAAATGCGTGACTTCATGCTCTATACCAAGGAATATGCAGCTCAAGTCAATCATCCAGTGAAATATTCTTGGTATGATGCCATGACTTATGAATATGGCCGTTACCATGAGGATGGACTTGGTGAGTACAACTATCAATTCATGGAAAAAGAAGGCGATAAAGTACCTGCAGATCACTTCTTTGCAAACTTTAACTGGACTAAAGAGAAAAATGATTACTCTGTAACAATGGCGCAATGGCTAGGACGCAGTCAGTATGATGTTTTTGCAGGTTTGGAATTGCAACAAGGTGGTTCTTACAAGACAAAAGTGAAATGGGATGCCCTTTTTGATGAAAATGGTAAACTTCGCTTGTCACTTGGTCTCTTTGCGCCAGATACTATTACAAGTCTTGGTAAGACAGGAGAAGATTATCACAAGAATGAAAACATCTTCTTCACAGGTTATCAAGGAGATCCAACTGGTCAAAAACCAGAGGATAAGGACTGGTACGGGATTGCCAACCTCGTAGCTGATCGTACACCAGCAGTGGGACGTAGCTTCACAACATCCTTTAACACTGGACATGGTAAAAAATGGTTTGTAGACGGTAAAGTCTCCAAGGATTCTGAATGGAACTATCGTTCTGTATCAGGTATCTTGCCTACATGGCGCTGGTGGCAAACATCCTCAGCTGCTAAACTTCAAGCTGACTATGACTTTGAAGATGCCTACAATGGAGGAAACTCACTCAAGTTTGCGGGTGATTTAGCTGAAAATACCAACCAAGATGTTCGTCTCTACTCTACAAAACTGGAAGTAACAGATAAAACGAAACTCCGTGTCGCCCATAAAGGTGGTAAGGGAAGCAAGGTTTATGTAGAGTTTGCGACTCAGAAAAACTATACTTATGGTGGTGAGAATGCTCGTAAAGAACTGACTCTATCTGACGATTGGACAAAAGATGAATTTGACTTGAGTGCATTGGCAGGTCAGACCATTTACGGTATCAAGCTCGCTTTTGAAAATACTGCTGCCCTTAAGGATTACCAATTCAATTTGGGTGAGTTGACTGTGACAGATAATCAAGAGGCTCCTCAGGCTCCAACTGCTCTTAAAGTAGCCAAACAATCTCTGAAAAATGCCCAAGAAGCGGAAGCTATTGTTCAATTTACAGGTAACAAAGATGCTGACTTCTATGAAGTTTATGAAAAGGATGGCGATGCTTGGCGTCTATTGACAGGTTCATCTGCTACTACTATCTACCTACCAAAAGTTAGCCGTTCAGCTAGTGCAACTGGTACTAGTCAGGAGTTGAAGGTTGTCGCAGTTGGGAAGAATGGCCTTCGTTCTGAAGCAGCAACCACAAACTTCGAATGGGGCATGACGGTTCAAGATACAAGTCTTCCAAGACCACTAGCAGAAAATATCGTTCCAGGAGCGACTGTTATCGGAAGTACCTTCCCAAATACAGAAGGCGGAGAAGGCATCGAAGGTATGTTGAATGGTACAATCACCAGCCTATCTGACAAATGGTCTTCTGCTCAGTTGAGTGGTAGCGTTGATATCCGTTTGACACAACCACGCCGTGTCGTTAGATGGGTCATGGACCATGCCGGTGCTGGTGGAGAATCTGTCAATGACGGCTTGATGAACACGAAGGACTTCGACCTCTACTACAAGGATGAAGCTGGAGAATGGAAACTAGCTAAAGCAGTTCGTGGCAATAAAGCCCATGTTTCAGATATCACCCTTGATAGCCCAATTACAGCCCAAGACTGGCGCTTGAATGTTATCACATCTGACAATGGAACACCATGGAAAGCCATCCGTATCTACAACTGGAAGATGTATGAAACTCTTGATACGGAGAGCCAAAACATTCCAATGGCTAAAGTTGCAGCGCGTGTTCTGACGGACAATAAGATCCAGCTTGGATTCTCAGAAGTTCCTGCTGGAGCTACCATCACAGTCTATGACAAGCCAGATTCAAAAACTCCAATCGCTACCTTGAATACAGTAGTTGGAGGGGATTTGGCGACAGATTCATTAAACTTTGAAAAACGTCCTAGCCTTCTATACTATCGTACACAATTACCAGACAAAGAAATCAGTAATACTCTTGCTGTGACGATTCCTCAGGATGAGAGAAAGATTAAGGCTGTCAGTCTAGAAGTAGCACCTAAAAAGACAACTTACCAAGATGGCGAGGAATTGAATCTCAAAGGTGGTCTTCTCCGTGTTAAATATGAGGGTGAAGAAGCAGACGAAGTCATCAACCTTAGTCATGCAGGAGTTACTGTTAATGGCTACGATGCTCACCATCATGGCGAACAAGAGTTGACAGTAGCCTATCTTGGCCTTCCAGTTGCAGGTAGCTTTAAGGTTCAAGTGACCGGTGAAGAAGCTGGTCCAAAAGAAGTCGCAGCCTTGTATATTAGCAAGCAACCAAAAATTGATTACTTTGTAGGCGATACTCTTGACTTATCAGAAGGACGTTTCAAGGTCTTGTATGATGATGAAACTGAAACAGAACATAGCTTTACAGACGAGGGAGTCGAAATTACAGGCTATGATTCTCAAAAAACAGGCCGTCAAAAACTTCAATTGCACTATCAAG
>CAJZLM010000159.1:0-3554 GCA_916050595.1 Streptococcus mitis
GTGAAAGAGGTGGTGGGCAGCATCAAAGGTAAATTCTTTGGAGACTAAGGTTCTGTGAGGATTGTAGACAAGAGATTCCCCAGTTTCTCGTTTGATTTCTTTGGGGGCAAAAAACATCAGGCCTCTCCTTTCTGAGAGAGATAAACCTCTAAACCATGTTGGCGTAGATGGCAGGCGGGACAATCTCCACAACCAGTACCGATAATGCCATTATAGCAGGTCAAGGTCTTCTCACGAACATAGTCAAATGCACCGAGTTGGTCGGCTAATTCCCAAGTTTCAGCCTTGTCTAGCCACATGAGAGGCGTTTGGATAACAAAGTCGTAATCCATGGCAAGGTTGAGGGTGACATTGAGGGATTTGACAAAGACATCTCGACAATCAGGGTAGCCTGAGAAGTCTGTCTCGCAAACACCTGTCACGATGTCTTTAATGCCACGTTGTTTGGCAAGAACTGCCGCAAAGGATAGAAAGAGGTGGTTGCGACCATCAACGAAGGTATTGGGAACCTCTCCCTCTTTTTGCTTAATCTCCATATCAGAAGTCAGGGCATTTTCAGTGATTTGTCCCAGCAGAGACATATCTAGGATGTGATGACGAATGCCTTGTTCCTTAGCGATTTCTTGGGCAACTTGAATTTCGAGATGATGACGTTGACCGTAGGCAAAGGTGACAGCTTCGACTGTTTCATAGTGTTCTTTGGCCCA
This sequence comes from Streptococcus mitis, assembly GCA_916050595.1. Classification (GTDB taxonomy): domain Bacteria; phylum Bacillota; class Bacilli; order Lactobacillales; family Streptococcaceae; genus Streptococcus; species Streptococcus mitis_CY. The sequence goes on from CAJZLM010000159.1 coordinate 708, forward strand.
GAAGAGGCAGGTTGTGGAATCTTGACCGCCACTAAAGACGACCAAGGCTGATTGACGTTTCATAGTACTCCTTCCAAAATGGGAAATGTTCAGAGCACGCAAAAAGCTCCCTTGAGGGAGCTAAAAAATACCAAGTCAAGGTTTTTTTTAGCGATGGCATGTCCCAAACATCGTAATATTCTACCTACAGTCTAGCATATTTTTTGAAAAATGGCAAAGGGCAAGAAAAAAGAGACCAAAGAAAGTACTTGGTCTCTAATGTGATTAGCTCAATTCCGCAACGATGGCCTTGATTTGTTCTGCTGTGTGAACACCAGCAACTTGTTTCACCACTTGGCCGTCTTTTTTGAAGAGAAGAGTTGGGATAGACATGATTCCAAAAGCACGAGCTGTGTTTGGATTCTCATCAACGTCCATTTTAACGATTTTCAAGACATCTTCTGAAAGTTCTTCAGACAATTTGTCCAAGATTGGACCTTGCATACGACATGGACCACACCAAGTTGCCCAGAAGTCTACCAAGACCAAACCGTCTTTTGTTTCTTGTTCGAATGTTGCATCTGTAATTGCTTTTGCCATTGTATTTCTCCTTTTTTAGTTATATTGGCTTAAATCTTGTTTCATGAGATAGAAGAAGACATCTCCATAAGTCCCATGGTAGTCCAAATCATGACCGTTGTAAGTTAATTTTTGGACAGGGTAGTAGTCTGCGACGCCGATAAGGCAAGCTTGTTGTGAACGATCAAAATCTTCATAGGACTCGAAAGTCACAGTTCTTTCGTTCTTGCTGGCATCTAGATAGGTAATTTCAATCATTTTAAAAACTCCTTTGTTTAATGATGACTTTATTTTACTCCTTGTAAAAGAGAATGTCAAGAAAAATGATTGCGCACGCAACTTTTTTCTAAAATCATCTTAAATCAAGAAATCCAAACTAGTTTCCAAGCTTTCTTCGACAGCCTTTTGTAGCGAGGCCAGTGTCTTTTGACCATCACCTGTCAGGCAGATAAAGCTAGAACGCCTATCTTGATCGCAACACCTGCGACTAAGTAGACCGCAATTTTTAGCTTCTAAGCGAGCCACCATCCGAGAAACAGCGCTCGGGCTCAGATGAAGTTTATCAGGCAAATCAATCTGTCGTAGAGATTTTTCTTGGGCCAAGTCCAGATAGTAGAGTAGGTAAAACTCTTTCAAGGTCAGACTTTGGTCACTCTGCTGGGCAATGGTCTCTTCTAAGAGACCTTCAATTTCTTTCTGACGACGATTGAAGTCAAACCATTTTTCCAAGTAGGTCATAGTATCTCCTTTCTTTTTAAAGTTATAACATAGAAGAATGTCCATTCACGAACAGTCTCTGCATCACAAGATGATTGCGCATGCAATAATTATACTACTTTTCAAGAATGCTGACAAGAAGGACGCTGAAATCTTTTATCCTAAATCATACCAGTTTTCACAAGTCAAGAATTGTTTGTATCCCCTTTCTTCTCAAACTTTCATCAACTCTTGTGCATTTCCTTGAAATTTTCTGAAAAAAGAGTAAACTGGTATGCAAGAAGTCTATTTCGTGGAGTTTAGGATGAAATTATATGTTCAATTAATGATTCTCTTTGTGATTTCTCTAATCGGAGAGGGGATTTCCAGTTTCTTTCATTTGCCCATCCCAGGCAGTATTATCGGTTTGATTATTCTCTTTCTAGCCCTACAATTCAAGTGGCTGAGAACCAGACATGTTAACATGGTAGGGAATTTCTTGCTGGCCAATATGACCATTCTCTTTTTGCCGCCAGCAGTGGGAATCATGGAGAAGTTTGATGTGATTGCTCCCTATCTTTTGCCCATCGTTTTGATTGTCTTTTTTGCGGCTGTTATCAACATTATCCTCATTGCCTTGGTGGTTCAGTTCATCAAGAGACGGTTTGAGGGAGATTATGAGAAAGGAGATGCCAAATGAGTGAATTTGTTTCCAATCCCCTGTTTGGGCTTGCCCTATCAATCCTAGCTTATCTAGTAGGAATGCTGATTTACAGACGTTTTCCCCATCCTTTGACAACGCCCTTGCTTTTGTCAGCTATTTTCATTATCATCTTTCTAAAGGTGACGGGTATTTCTTACCAAGATTACTACCAAGGTGGGGTTTATCTGAACAACTTGATTGTCCCATCGACTGTTGCTCTAGGGATTCCCCTTTATAAGAGTTTTCACTTGATGAAGCACCATGCTCGGAGTATTCTCTTTGGTAGTCTGCTAGCAGTAGTTGTCAATACCTCTTTCACAGCCCTTGTGGCCAAAATCTTTGGCATGGATTTTTTCCTAGCCATTTCTCTCTTTCCCAAGTCAGTAACAACCGCCATGGCAGTGGGAATCACAGAAAAATTGCAAGGTCTGACGACCGTGACCTTGGTGGTTGTAGTGGCGACTGGGATTTTAACCAGTGTCATCGGCCCAACCCTTTTGAAGTGGTTGAAAATTGACGACCCAGTAGCTGTTGGTCTTTCCCTTGGAGGAACAGGCCATGCAGTCGGAACAGGGACAGCCTTTCGATATGGTTCTGTAGCAGGAGCCATGGGTGGCTTGGCTATCGGTGTCACCGGTATTCTCTATGTCTTTGTCAGCCCTATCGTAGCCAGTTTGATATTGAGTTAAAAAAATTAACGGCAAAATTTCGAAATTTTAAAAATTTTTCAAAAAAATACTTGACAATCTACATGAGAAGATATACAATGAAGCCAGAGAAAACGGATACAAAATAATTTTTACTTAACAGTATATGAGATTTTTCTTTTCTATAAAAGAATTATACGTATAATTCTTTTATAGAAAAGAAGGGAGAGCGATGCTTAATTT
>CAJZLM010000160.1:0-3545 GCA_916050595.1 Streptococcus mitis
TCGGTCAGGCACATAGTAAGATTATTTTAATAGGGGAGCATGCGGTCGTTTACGGTTATCCTGCTATCTCCCTGCCTCTTTTGGAGGTGGAGGTGACTTGTAAGGTAGTTCCTGCAGCGAGTCCTTGGCGTCTCTATGAGGAGGATACCTTGTCCATGGCAGTTTATGCTTCTCTGGAGTATTTGAATATCAAAGAAGCCTGCATTCGCTGTGAGATTGACTCGGCTATTCCTGAGAAACGGGGAATGGGTTCGTCAGCAGCTATCAGCATAGCGGCCATTCGAGCGGTATTTGACTACTATCAGGCAGAACTGCCTCATGATGTACTAGAAATCTTGGTCAATCGGGCTGAGATGATTGCACATATGAATCCGAGTGGTTTGGATGCCAAGACCTGTCTCAGTGACCAGCCTATTCGCTTTATTAAGAACGTAGGATTCACAGAACTTGAGATGGATTTATCCGCCTATTTGGTGATTGCCGATACCGGTGTTTATGGTCATACTCGTGAAGCCATCCAAGTGGTTCAAAACAAGGGCAAGGATGCCCTGCCGTTTTTGCATGCCTTGGGAGAATTGACCCAGCAAGCAGAAGAAGCGATTTCACGAAAAGATGCTGAAGGACTGGGACAAATCCTTAGTCAAGCGCATTTACATCTAAAAGAAATTGGTGTTAGTAGCCCTGAGGCGGATTCTCTAGTTGAAACGGCTCTTAGCCATGGTGCTCTGGGTGCCAAGATGAGCGGTGGTGGGCTAGGAGGCTGTATCATAGCCTTGGCAACCAATTTGACTCAAGCTCAAGAACTAGCAGAAAGATTAGAAGAGAAAGGAGCTGTTCAGACATGGATAGAGAGCCTGTAACAGTACGTTCCTACGCAAATATTGCTATTATCAAATATTGGGGAAAGAAAAAAGAAAAAGAGATGGTGCCTGCTACTAGCAGCATCTCTCTGACTTTGGAAAACATGTACACAGAGACGGCCCTGTCGCCTCTACCGACGGATGCGACTGCTGATGTCTTTTACATCAATGGTCAGCTACAGAGTGAGGCGGAGCATGTCAAGATGAGCAAGATTATTGACCGTTACCGTCCAGCTGGTGAGGGCTTTGTTCGAATTGATACTCAAAATAATATGCCTACGGCAGCGGGCTTGTCATCAAGTTCTAGTGGTTTGTCTGCCTTGGTCAAGGCTTGTAATGCTTATTTCAAGCTTGGATTGACTCGGAGCCAGTTGGCACAGGAGGCTAAGTTTGCCTCAGGCTCTTCCTCTCGGAGTTTTTATGGACCACTAGGTGCTTGGGATAAGGATAGCGGAGAAATTTACCCTGTAGAGACAGACTTGAAACTAGCTATGATTATGTTGGTGCTAGAGGATAAGAAAAAACCAATCTCTAGCCGTGACGGGATGAAACTTTGTGTGGAAACCTCGACGACCTTTGATGACTGGGTGCGTCAGTCTGAGAAGGATTATCAGGATATGCTGGTTTATCTCAAGGAAAATGACTTTGCCAAGGTTGGGGAATTAACGGAGAAAAATGCCCTGGCTATGCACGCTACGACAAAAACAGCATCACCAGCCTTTTCTTATCTGACGGATGCATCTTATGAAGCCATGGACTTTGTTCGCCAGCTTCGTGAGCAAGGGGAAGCCTGCTACTTTACTATGGATGCTGGTCCCAATGTCAAAGTCCTTTGTCAAGAGAAAGACTTGGAGCATTTATCAGAAATCTTCGGTCAACGTTATCGCTTGATTGTGTCAAAAACAAAGGATTTGAGCCAAGATGATTGCTGTTAAAACTTGCGGAAAACTCTATTGGGCAGGTGAATATGCTATTCTAGAACCAGGGCAGTTGGCCTTGATAAAGGCTATTCCCATCTATATGAAGGGCGAGATTGCTTTTTCTGATAGTTACCGTATCTACTCAGATATGTTTGATTTCGCAGTAGATTTGACGCCAAATCCTGACTATTGCTTGATTCAAGAAACGATTGCTTTGATGAATGACTTCCTCGCTGATCGTGGGCAGGCTTTGCAACCTTTTTCTTTGGAAATCCGAGGAAAAATGGAAAGAGAAGGGAAAAAGTTTGGTTTAGGTTCTAGCGGTAGCGTCGTTGTCTTGGTCATCAAGGCTTTGCTGGCTCTGTATAAGCTTTTGGTTGATCAGGAGCTCTTGTTCAAGCTGGCTAGCGCTGTCTTGCTCAAGCGCGGAGACAATGGTTCTATGGGGGACCTTGCCTGTATTGTGGCAGAGGATTTGGTTCTCTACCAGTCATTTGATCGCCAGAAGGTGGTTGCTTGGTTGGAAGAAGAAAACTTAGCGACTGTTTTAGAGCGTGATTGGGGCTTTTCAATCTCACACGTACAACCTGCCCTAGAATGTGATTTCCTAGTGGGATGGACCAAGGAAGTGGCTGTATCGAGTCACATGGTCCAGCAAATCAAGCAAAATATCAATCAGAATTTTTTAAGTTCCTCAAAAGAAACGGTGGTTTCTTTGGTAGAAGCCTTGGAACAGGGGAAATCAGAAAAAATTATCGAGCAAGTAGAAGTAGCCAGTAAGCTCTTAGAAAGCTTGAGCGCAGATATTTACACGCCTTCGCTTAGACAGTTGAAAGAAGCCAGTCAAGATTTGCAGGCTGTTGCCAAGAGTAGCGGCGCTGGTGGTGGTGATTGTGGTATTGCCTTGAGTTTTAATGAGCAATCAACTGAAACCCTAAAAAATCGTTGGGCCGATCTGGGGATTGAGCTCTTATACCAAGAAAGGATAGGACATGACGACAAATCGTAAGGATGAGCACATCCGCTATGCCCTTGAGCAGAAAAGTTCCTATAATAGCTTTGATGAGGTGGAGTTGATTCATTCTTCCTTGCCTCTTTACGACCTGGATGAAATCGATCTGTCGACAGAGTTTGCTGGTCGAAAGTGGGATTTTCCTTTCTATATCAATGCCATGACGGGTGGGAGTGAAAAAGGTAAAGAAATCAATCAAAAACTAGCTCAGGTGGCGGACGACTGTGAGATTTTGTTTGTGACAGGCTCTTATAGTGCAGCCCTCAAAGATCCATCAGATGCCTCTTTTTCTGTCAAGTCTAGTCATCCAAATCTCCTTCTTGGAACCAATATTGGATTGGACAAGTCTGTCGAGTTAGGACTTCAGACTGTAGAAGAGATGCATCCTGTTCTCTTGCAAGTGCATGTCAATGTCATGCAGGAATTACTCATGCCAGAGGGAGAAAGGAAGTTCAGAAGCTGGCAATCGAATCTAGCAGACTATAGCAAGCAAATCCCTGTTCCGATTGTCCTCAAGGAAGTGGGCTTTGGGATGGATGCCAAGACCATCGAGAGAGCCTATGAATTGGGCGTTCGAACCTTTGACCTGTCAGGTCGTGGTGGTACCAGTTTTGCCTATATTGAAAATCGCCGCAGTGGGCAACGTGATTACCTCAATCAATGGGGGCAATCTACCATGCAGGCCCTTATCAATGCCCAAGACTGGAAAGACAAGGCTGAACTCTTAGTTAGATCGGAAGAGCACACGTCTGA
>CAJZLM010000161.1:0-3510 GCA_916050595.1 Streptococcus mitis
TGAAAAAACAAGAATATTTTTAATTAAATTTCTTATTTTCTATTGACAAACTCCTTGTTTTTGTGTATTATAATATTACAAGAAGATAATATATCTATTTTATTTATCTTTCTTTTCCATTCGGTCTCCTTATATAAAAAAGCGATTCATTTTGAACCGCTTTTTCTTATTTATCGCCCTTGTTACGAATAACAAAGCCTGTTTGCTTTTCGCTTGAAGTATTGCGTGGTTTTTTATTATCCTTACGGTAACGTTTTTCCTTATCAAAACGATCATTGCCACGACTTCCTTTTTTGAAATCATCACGACGACCATTGCCACGGCGATCACGGTCTCGACGGTCATCCCCACGACGGCCTCCACGACCTCCCTTAGCTTTACCACCGAAGCCATTACCTGATGGTTTAAATGGCAGTGGTTTTTCACGTGCAATCTCTACCTCAGGAAGGCTATCTGGATCTTGAACAGTCAGACTCAAGATATACATTGCCAATTCTTCTGGAGTAAATTCGGCAGCCAGCTTACGAGCATCCTTACCAAATTTCTCAAAGTTGGCACGGATAGTCTCATCTGCAAAATCACGTTCGATTTTCTTAAGAGCCACTTGTTTTTTAGCTTGGAAAGCTTCTTCTGCACTTGCAGGTTTGAGACCTTTCATGCGTTTCTTGGTCAAATTCTCAATGATTTGGAGGTAGCCCATTTCATTTGGTGATACGAAAGTAATAGACTGACCTGACTTACCAGCACGACCTGTACGACCGATACGGTGAACATAACTTTCAGGATCTTGTGGAATATCGTAGTTATAGACATGGGTCACACCTGAAATATCCAAGCCACGCGCTGCAACGTCTGTCGCAACCAAAACATCAAGATTGCCATTTTTAAAGTCACGAAGGACACGAAGACGTTTGTTTTGGTCTAGGTCTCCATGAATTCCTTCTGCACGGAAGCCACGGATTTTCAAACCACGAGTCAATTCATCTACACGGCGTTTTGTACGACCAAATACGATAGCAAGCTCAGGCTGTTCCACATCCATGAGACGGGTCATGGTATCAAATTTTTCTTGTTCTTTAACTCGGATATAGTATTGGTCAACCAATTCTGTTGTCAATTCCTTAGCCGCAATCTTCACATGCTCAGGTTCTTTCATAAACTGAACACCGATACGTTTGATGGCATCTGGCATAGTTGCTGAGAAAAGTAAGGTTTGACGGCTTTCAGGGACACGAGAGATGATAGCTTCAATGTCTTCAAGGAAGCCCATGTTGAGCATTTCATCCGCTTCGTCAAGGATAAGAGTTTCAATATCTTGTAATTTCAAGGCCTTTCGTTTAATCAAGTCCAAAAGACGACCTGGAGTTCCCACCACGATATGGGCACCAGATTTAAGAGCCTTAATTTGTTTTTCAATGCTTGATCCGCCATATACTGAGCGAACTTTGACTCCCTTACTACGACCAAAGCGGAAGAGTTCTTCTTGACTTTGGACAGCGAGTTCACGAGTTGGAGCAATGACCAAGGCTTGGATGGTCGCTTCTTCTGTACGGATTTTTTCAAGGGTAGGCAAGCCAAAGGCTGCAGTTTTTCCTGTACCAGTCTGAGCTTGACCGATAACGTCCTTGCCTTCAAGGGCCAAGGGAATGGTTTGTTCTTGGATCGGACTGGCTTCTACAAAACCAGCTTTTTCAATCTCTGCTAGCAAATCAGCAGACAAGTTTAATTCATTAAATTTCACGTTATTCTTCTTTCTAAAGGTGGTGCGAAGCCACCCTATAGGGCTTAGTTTATACTTTTCTTTTTATGACGTATTTTCATATACTGGATATAAAATCGTGTTGCTTCTTTTCCACAAAAGAAAAGTACTGTTTTCTTTGCAACCTATCTAGTATAACACAAGAACAGAGCAAAAGATAGCCCAATCCATCGATAATATCATGTAAACGATTTTTCTGAGAAAGTAAGGCTATAATTTCCACTATTTCATAAACTTTTTTAAAGCGTAGCAGAATTGTGCAAAAGTTTTTTTCTTGTGCTAGAATGAAATTCGAATAGGAGGAACTCTAAATGTTAACTTATGATTTAATCGTTATCGGATTTGGTAAAGCTGGTAAAACACTAGCAGGTAAATTGGCTTCAGCTGGTAAAAAAGTTGCCCTCGTTGAACGTAGCAAAGCTATGTACGGTGGAACTTGTATCAACATCGGTTGTATCCCAACTAAAACTTTGCTGGTTGCTGCTGAGAAAGACTTGTCTTTTGAAGAAGTGATTGCTACCAAAAACACTATCACTAGTCGCCTCAACGGTAAAAACTATGCGACTGTTGCTGGTACAGGCGTCGATATCTTTGATGCGGAAGCTCACTTCCTTTCAAATAAAGTCATCGAAATCCAAGCTGGTGATGAAAAGAAAGAACTGACTGCTGAAACAATCGTCATCAACACTGGTGCTGTTTCAAACGTCTTGCCAATCCCTGGACTTGCTACAAGCAAAAACGTCTTTGACTCAACAGGTATCCAAAACTTGGACAAATTACCTGAAAACCTTGGAGTCCTTGGTGGTGGAAATATCGGTCTTGAATTTGCTGGTCTATACAACAAACTTGGAAGCAAGGTTACAGTCCTAGATGCCTTGGATACTTTCCTTCCTCGTGCAGAACCTTCCATCGCAGCTCTTGCTAAACAATACATGGAAGAAGATGGCATTGAATTGCTTCAAAATATCCGTACTACTGAAATCAAAAACGACGGTGACCAAGTGCTCGTTGTGACTGAAAACGAAACTTACCGTTTCGATGCCCTTCTCTACGCAACTGGACGCAAACCAAATGTAGAACCACTTCAACTTGAAAATACAGATATTGAACTAACTGAACGTGGCGCTATTAAAGTAGACAAACATTGTCAAACAAACGTTCCTGGTGTCTTTGCAGTTGGAGATGTCAACGGTGGCCTTCAATTTACTTACATTTCACTTGATGACTTCCGTGTTGTCTACAGCTACCTTGCTGGAGATGGCAGCTACACGCTTGAAGATCGTCTCAATGTACCAAATACTATGTTCATCACACCTGCCCTTTCACAAGTTGGTTTGACTGAAAGCCAAGCAGCTGATTTGAAACTTCCATACGCCGTTAAGGAAATCCCTGTTGCAGCAATGCCTCGTGGTCACGTAAACGGAGACCTTCGCGGAGCTTTCAAAGCTGTTGTTAATACTGAAACAAAAGAAATTCTTGGAGCAAGCATCTTCTCAGAAGGTTCTCAAGAAATCATCAACATCATCACTGTTGCTATGGACAACAAGATTCCTTACACTTACTTCACAAAACAAATCTTCACTCACCCAACCTTGGCTGAGAACTTGAATGACTTGTTTGCGATTTAAGTTGAGATTTAATCGTATCGAACAGCCCTCTGAGGGCTGTTTTCATTTCTGCGAAATCTCATACTCTGCGAAAATCTCTTCAAACCACGTCAGCTTCACCTTGCCGTAGGTATGGTTACTGAC
>CAJZLM010000162.1:0-3509 GCA_916050595.1 Streptococcus mitis
TCTTCAACATAGCATACTATGAAATTTTTTTCAAACAATCTTCAAAAAATGCTTGAAAGTGTTTACAATTAGTGATAAAATGGAATAAGTGGAATCATGAAAACGAAATTTTCATACCGTCTCTTTTTTGGAGTCTCGTGAGGTATGATATAGAAAGGAAATGGAATGAATACAGACGATACAGTAACGATTTATGATGTCGCCCGTGAAGCAGGAGTTTCAATGGCGACAGTTAGCCGTGTAGTCAATGGCAATAAGAATGTAAAAGAGAATACTCGTAAAAAAGTGCTTGAGGTGATTGATCGTTTGGATTACCGTCCAAATGCAGTAGCGCGTGGTCTTGCAAGTAAAAAGACAACCACTGTCGGTGTCGTGATTCCAAATATTACCAATGGCTATTTCTCAACGCTTGCTAAAGGGATTGATGATATCGCTGAAATGTACAAGTATAACATCGTCCTTGCCAATAGTGATGAGGATGATGACAAGGAAGTTTCGGTTGTCAATACATTGTTTTCTAAGCAAGTGGATGGTATCATTTTTATGGGTTACCACTTGACTGAAAAAATTCGTTCAGAGTTTTCTCGCTCTCGGACACCAGTTGTTCTTGCAGGGACAGTGGATGTAGAACACCAACTTCCAAGTGTTAATATTGACTACAAACAAGCAACGATTGACGCAGTGACCTACCTTGCTAAAGAAAATGAGCGCATTGCTTTCGTAAGCGGTCCATTAGTGGATGACATCAATGGTAAGGTTCGTTTGGTTGGCTACAAGGAAGCCTTGAAAAAAGCAGGGATTTCTTATAGCGAAGGATTGGTATTTGAATCTAAATACACTTATGAAGACGGCTATGCCTTGGCAGAACGCTTGATTTCATCAAACGCAACTGCAGCAGTTGTAACAGGTGATGAGTTGGCAGCAGGTGTCTTGAACGGCCTTGCTGATAAGGGTGTGTCAGTACCAGAAGAGTTTGAAATCATTACTAGTGATGATTCACAAATCTCACGCTTTACCCGTCCAAACTTGACAACTATTGCCCAACCTCTTTATGACCTTGGTGCTATTAGTATGCGTATGTTGACTAAGATTATGCACAAGGAAGAGTTGGAAGAACGTGAAGTTCTCTTACCTCATGGTTTGACAGAACGTCGTTCGACACGAAAACGGAAATAGAAAAAATCAGGGAATCGTGAAGATTTCCTGATTTGTTTTTAGAGAAGAGACTTAGCCTTCCATATAGTCTTTCAAAGCCTGTCCTGTTAGTCCGGCGTTGAGGGCAATGAGGAGTTTCAAGCGGGCTTTTTGGGCGTTGAGTTCTTTAACAAAGAAGACACCAGATTTTTGCAACTGCACGCCCCCACCTTGGTAGGCATAAACGGGTTCTGCAATACCGTTAAAGCATCGTGAAACAAGGGCGACTGGGACTCCTTGTTGCAGAAGGCTTTCTAATTTTTGAGCCGTTTCTTTGGGAACATTACCAGCGCCGAAGGCTTGGATAATCAAACCGTCCAATTGTTCTAAATCCAGCATATCAATTAGCTCATCTGTCATACCGGCATAAGCCGAGATGATAGGGACCAAGCCTTGTATGTGATCAAGGTCAAAGCGGACACGGGGTTCAGCTGTTTTGAAGTAGAGGATTTCCCGCTTCGTAATTAGACCAAGTGGTCCATGTGTTGGAGTCTGGAAGGTGCCGACGTTGGTTGTATGTGTTTTGGTAACATACTTGGCAGCGTGGATTTCATCGTTCATAACGACCAAAACTCCTTTGTCAGCAGCCCTGTCATCGCTAGCCACCCGTAAAGCACTCAGATAATTATAAACACCATCGCTGCCGAGTTCGTTGGAGCTGCGCATGGCACCTGTTAGAACGATAGGCATATGGGGAACTTCCATGGTATCAAGGAAATAGGCTGTTTCCTCTAAAGTATCGGTCCCGTGTGTGATTACCACTCCATCGTAGTTAGCAGCTTCCTCTTTAATTTTCTGGTAGAGGGCTAGCATATGCTTGGGTTTGATATGGGGGCTTGGCAGGTTAAAAAAGTCTAGGGCGTGAACTTGGATTCCTTCAAGAGGATTGGACACATGGTTCATGGGATTATCTGAACTCATCACAACAGCGCCAGAAGTATCGGCCTGCATGGAAATAGTCCCGCCCGTATGTAAAACAAGGATTTTCTTAGGCATGATTTACTCACTCTTTCTGAAATGTGGTATAATCATTGTATCACAAAAGGGGAGATTGGGATAGGATGGAAGTCAAAGCTGTTTTTTTTGATATCGATGGAACCTTGGTCAACGATCGCAAGAGTGTTTTGAAATCCACTAAGGACGCGATTAAGATTGTCAAAGAACAAGGGGTACTTGTCGGCGTAGCGACAGGACGAGGACCTTTTTTTGTTAAGGAATTGATGGACGATTTGGATTTGGACTTTGCGGTAACCTACAATGGCCAGTATATCTTTAATAAAGACAGAGTCTTGTTCACGAGCCCAATTTCCAAGTTACATTTGCGTCATCTCATTACGTATGCTAAAAAAGAGGGCAAGGAGATTGCCCTAGGGACCAAGGATGCCATGCTGGGTTCTAAAATCATGTCTTTTGGTTTGGGTTCTTTTTCCCAACGAATCAGTCGCTTCGTTCCCTCTGTTTTAACTCGGACAGTGAGTCATTCCTTTAATCGTATGGTCAGCAAGGTTGTTCCCCAAAAGGAAGAAGACCTGCTTCATCTAATGAATCAGCCTATCTACCAAGTTTTGATGTTGATGACGCCAGAAGAATCTGAGAAGGCAGCAGCTGATTTTGAAGATTTGAAATTGACACGTAGTAATCCATTTGCAGCGGATGTCATCAATCAAGGAAATTCTAAATTGGAAGGTATTCGCAGAGTTGGGAAAGAATATGGCTTTGACCTCAACCAAGTGATGGCCTTTGGTGACTCAGATAACGACCTAGAAATGCTGGCGGGTGTTGGGATGTCGGTCGCTATGGGAAATGGTAGTAGCAGTGTCAAGGAAGTGGCCAAGCACATCACCACTAGCAATCAGCAAGATGGAATCCACAAGGCCCTGGAACATTTTGGTGTTTTGGCCTCAGAAAAAGTCTTTGTCAGCCGTGACTATCATTTCAATAAGGTCAAGACCTTCCACCACATGATGGATGAACGGACACAAGAAGAACCGCGGGCTTGGGATTTAGAAGGTGCAACCCATAGGGCTGGCTTTAAAATAGAAGAATTGGTGGAGTTTGTTCGGGCTGCCAGTCCTTCGGAAGAGGATTTTGGTCACGCTTTATCGCAACTTCATCAGGCCCTTGATAAGGCAGCAGATAAGGTGGCCAAGAAGACACCTGCACAGCAAGATTTGGTAGGGCAGGTGGATGCCTTGATTGATACGCTTTACTTCACCTACGGTAGTTTTGTCTTGATGGGGGTGGACCCAGAACGTATTTTTGACATTGTCCATCAGGCCAATATGGGGAAAATTTTCCCAGATGGCAAGGCTCAT
>CAJZLM010000163.1:0-3496 GCA_916050595.1 Streptococcus mitis
CACTCTAAAAAGAAAAATCAATATCTTGTGTTAAAAATCCTAAAATTTTTAAAAATACACAAGATATTGATTTTGTTATTTAATTTTATAGACTTTAAACTCTGAGTAATCAGTCTTTACTGGTTGGTAATTTTCTTTTAAGAGTGTCTCCGCCTCAGACCAGAGAGCCACCTTGTCGTTTACCACAATCACCTTAGGTTGGTTTTCTTTCAAGTCATTGATTAAACTAGTTTTATTCTCTTCTGTACTCGTGTAAAGAAGAGGTGATGGGAACATGGATCCAGCCAAACGCTGGCTTTCTGTATACATCTGAACATGTGAATCCCAAATATAGATTTGGTCACCATCACTCGTCTCTTGTTTGACTCTGTCTACTACTTGATGTTGTTCTCTATAAGAAGCTGGATGCAAGACAAAACGAGCCACAAAAGGAATTGCAATCAGATAAACTACCACTAGGATCGGTAGGTAGAGATTTCCCTTCATAAATTTTTTCCATAGAGTACGAACTTCCTCTCTTCTCCGACGACGAGCTCCCCTAGCTGAATGCTTCCCACGAATACTGGTCATCAAAAGAAGGAGTAAAAATGGAAGGATTAGAATCAAACGCGAACCGTGAAGAGGTTCTTGAGAAAAAAGCAACAAGGCTAATACAAATATGAAAGCAAAACTAGCTGGTACTGAAATAACATATAATCTTGATGCCTTTGATTGGAACAAACCTAGAAAAACAAGGACGAGAGCTCCTAAACCAAAGGTCAACAAACCATAGAATACAACATTATCCATTAGTTTAGGATTCGCAAAGACCTGAAGGGAATCAATCGGATACAAAAGACTCCCTAGAGCTTCTCCAAAACCACCTGAAGCAAGGACATAGTAGCCTACTGGGTAAAAGATGAGAGAAAAGCCAAGTGCTGCTGCAAAAAACTGATAAACTCCATGGACAAGGCGGCCATGCCCAACATTAAAGACAAATAAACCAATCATTACTACTGCAGTAAAGAGAAGACTTGTAAGAGGCTCTATGAAAAATGATAGACCCAAAAAGATCCCCAGACGTAGAAATCCCTTGTCGTGGTTAGGACTTGATAGATAAGCTGCTATGAATGAAAATCCTGCAAACAGGAATGGCAGAGCTAAAATCGTAGCATATCCTCCTCCAAAACCGAGACCGGATACCAAAATATAAAATATGGTTAAGAGTTGCTTGGCTTGCTCCCTTTGTCCCGTCAGATAGTCAGTTGAAGAAAAGAGGAAATAACCTCCTCCTAAGAGGGCTAGCCATTCTACCAAGGCAAAAAGAATGCCTCCTTGGGTTATGTAAAGTAGCAAGTAATAAATAAGACCGTGACTAGCATAATAGCTACTGTAGAGCTGTCCTCCCTGATGCCAAGCCCACCCTATATACAAATCCTGCGCCTGAGAGGGACTTACCATATCTAAAAGTAAAGGTATCACCACAGAAAAAAACGTTGCAATCGTACTTCCAATGATGAGTCTGAAAAACGGGAAAGCTACCTGTTCTTCTTTTTCTACATGAAATTCAAGGTTCCTATCCAATCTATTTTCAATTTCATTACTCTGTATCGTTTCGGATACTTCTTCGATTCTGCCATATACAGCCATGTCGTTTCTCCTATTCAATTTATCTGTCTTAGTATATCAAAAAGACCTAAAATTGTCAGCTTGCGATGGGTGTTTGAGTGATTTTTTGCATAGTTTCACAAAGGTTTCAATTTCCCGAAATCGATGTAAATTCGTCTGTTTAAATGTTATGATATAATCCAATTCTTTCTGAGTCAGCATCATTCCCCCTCTATCTTTCTATTCGTAAAAGGCAAGAAAAATAGGACTGGGTTGTGTCCTAAGTCCTAGATTTCTTATAAGATTGGGGCAAATAACTGGGCAATTTCCTTAATCAATTTCTGATACCAGCTATTTTTTATCGTATGAGGGAAAATTTCTTGCGATGCTGAAAAAATCTCTTGAAAATCTTTTTGAATCTCAGCGATTGATTCTGTTTTATATAGCAAGACTGCATTTTCATAGTGATGAAGCAAACTTCTATAATCTAAGTTAATGGTTCCAACTGCAGCAAAGTCCTTATCCACTAGGATTTGTTTACTGTGGATAAAGCCTGGACTATACTCAAAAATCCTGACTCCTGCTGACAAAAGATCCGGATAGGCCCCTCTTGTGATGAGCTGGATTAATTTTTTATCTGGAATGAAAGGAGTCACGATGCGGACATCGACACCCCTCATGGCCGCGTTTTTAATACTCTCAGTTAAATCATAGTCAATAATCAAATAGGGTGTTGTGATATAGACTGAATCAGTAGCCTGATTAATCAAACTTTGATAGACTTTTTTCCCTACCTGGGTACGGAAGATGGGCTTGGGTCCACTACCGTAAGGAATGCAGAGCCCTTGGCCAGAACAAGGCTGATTTTCCAAGTGATACTGGTCAAAATCGCTGATTTCCCCACGATTGATGTACCAAGTCATCAAAAAGAGACGGGTTAGAGCCTTGACACCAGGGCCATCTAAGCGAATCCCACTGTCCTTCCAGTAGCCAAAACGTTCTACATGGTTGATGTACTCATCAGCTAAGTTAATACCTCCTGTATAGGCTACCTGACCATCTATGACAAGGATTTTACGATGGTCCCGATTGTTGTAAGCCACCGTCAAGCGAGGAATCACCTTGTTAAACTTATGTGCTTCAATTCCTCGACTACGAAGCTGAATAGTATAGTCTCCAGGCAAAGTCGCCATACAGCCGATATCATCATAGAGCATCTTGACCTCTACACCCTGAGCTGCCTTTTGCTCTAGTATATCTAGTATGCTATTCCACATCAGACCTTCTTCGACAATATAGTACTCTAGAAAGATAAATTTCTCAGCTTTCTTGAGGTCTTCCAACATATGTTGCCACATGCTTTCACCCGAAGAAAAGAATTGCGAATCTGTTCGATCATAGACATCGGTATTGCTATCCATACTCAACAAAGATTTGATAACTCCGTAAGCTGCCTTATCATCTTCCTTCAATTTCTGCCGGAGAGCTTTACTGTTATCTTCCCGAAAATGCATAGAACCAAGTTTTTCCAACTGCTTGACTTCTTTTTTGGACAATCGCCTTTCACCAAACATTAGATAGAGCAAGGGGCCAATGACAGGAATAAAAGTTACCACTAACCACATTACTTTACTTTCAGGCGCCATTGAGCGATTGACAATCGCTACGATAGTCGCCATACTCATAAAAATTAAGACAATTACCCATAGAATAGGGGCCATACGCCCTAAATAGAGAAAGAGACCAAAAACAAGAAAAAGTTCAAGTAGCATAATCGAAAGACTAAAGCCATACTTGGACATCAATAATTGAAATTTTCTATATTTCATATCCCCTCCTTGATATTTTGATACTCAATGAAAATCAAAGAGCAAACTAGGAAGCTAGTCGCAGGTTGCTCAAAACACTG
>CAJZLM010000164.1:0-3492 GCA_916050595.1 Streptococcus mitis
TTGAGCAACCTGCGGCTAGTTTCCTAGTTTGCTCTTTGATTTTCATTGAGTATAAGAAGAAAGTCCGCTTACTAGACAAACTTTTCTTCTATATATAGTAGCTAAGTCTTGACAGTTATGGCAAAATGGTTTACACTTTATAAAGTTTATTACTTTGAAAAGGTGTGATACTGTGGCTACGGCAACAAAAAAGAAAAAATCAACAGTTAAAAAAAATCTAGTAATCGTGGAGTCGCCTGCTAAGGCCAAGACGATTGAAAAATATCTAGGCAGAAACTACAAGGTTTTAGCCAGTGTCGGCCATATCCGTGATTTGAAGAAATCTAGTATGTCCGTCGATATTGAAAATAATTATGAACCGCAATATATCAATATCCGAGGAAAAGGTCCTCTCATCAATGACTTGAAAAAAGAAGCCAAAAAAGCTAATAAAGTCTTTCTGGCGAGTGACCCGGACCGTGAAGGAGAAGCGATTTCTTGGCATTTGGCCCATATTCTCAACTTAGATGAAAATGATGCCAACCGTGTGGTCTTCAATGAAATCACCAAGGATGCGGTCAAAAATGCTTTTAAAGAACCGCGTAAGATTGATATGGATTTGGTCGATGCTCAACAGGCACGCCGTGTCCTGGACCGCTTGGTAGGGTATTCGATTTCGCCTATTTTGTGGAAGAAGGTTAAGAAGGGCTTGTCAGCAGGTCGCGTTCAGTCCATTGCGCTTAAGTTAATCATTGACCGTGAAAATGAAATTAATGCCTTCCAACCAGAAGAATACTGGACAATTGATGGTGTTTTTAAAAAGGGAACCAAGCAATTTCAAGCTTCCTTCTATGGAGTGGATGGCAAAAAGCTGAAATTGACTAGCAATGATGAGGTCAAGGAAGTCTTGTCTCGTCTGACTAGTAAGGATTTTTCAGTGGATCAGGTAGATAAGAAAGAGCGCAAACGCAATGCTCCTTTACCCTATACCACTTCATCCATGCAGATGGACGCTGCCAATAAAATCAATTTCCGTACTCGAAAGACCATGATGGTTGCCCAACAGCTTTATGAAGGGATTAATATTGGTTCTGGTGTTCAAGGTTTGATTACCTATATGCGTACCGATTCGACTCGTATCAGTCCTGTAGCGCAAAATGAGGCAGCAAGCTTCATTACGGACCGTTTTGGTAGTAAGTATTCTAAGCATGGTAGCAAGGTCAAAAATGCTTCAGGAGCTCAGGATGCCCACGAGGCTATTCGCCCGTCTAGTGTCTTTAACACACCTGAAAGTATTGCTAAGTATCTGGATAAGGATCAGCTCAAGCTTTATACTCTTATCTGGAATCGTTTTGTGGCTAGCCAGATGACAGCTGCTGTTTTTGATACTATGGCTGTTAAATTGTCTCAAAATGGGGTTCAATTTGCTGCTAATGGTAGTCAAGTTAAGTTTGATGGTTATCTTGCCATTTATAATGATTCTGATAAGAATAAAATGTTACCAGATATGGCTGTTGGAGATGTGGTGAAACAGGTCAATAGCAAACCAGAGCAACATTTCACTCAACCGCCTGCTCGTTATTCTGAAGCGACACTGATCAAGACCTTGGAGGAAAATGGGGTTGGACGTCCGTCAACCTACGCACCAACCATTGAAACTATTCAGAAACGTTATTATGTTCGCCTTGCAGCCAAACGCTTTGAACCGACAGAGTTGGGAGAAATTGTTAATAAGCTCATCGTTGAATATTTCCCAGATATCGTAAACGTGACCTTTACAGCTGAAATGGAAGGCAAACTGGATGATGTCGAAGTCGGAAAAGAGCAGTGGCAACGTGTCATTGATGCCTTTTACAAACCATTCTCTAAAGAGGTTGCCAAGGCTGAAGAAGAAATGGAGAAAATCCAGATCAAGGATGAACCAGCTGGATTTGACTGTGAAGTGTGTGGTAGTCCAATGGTTATTAAACTTGGTCGATTTGGTAAGTTCTACGCTTGTAGCAATTTCCCAGATTGCCGTCATACCCAAGCAATCGTGAAAGAAATCGGCGTTGAGTGTCCAAGTTGTCATAAAGGACAAATCATTGAGCGTAAAACCAAACGCAATCGTCTTTTCTATGGTTGTAATCGCTATCCAGACTGTGAATTTACCTCTTGGGACAAGCCTGTTGGTCGTGACTGTCCAAAATGTGGCAACTTCCTCATGGAGAAAAAAGTCCGCGGTGGCGGCAAGCAGGTTGTTTGTAGCAAAGGTGATTACGAAGAAGAAAAGATTAAATAAGAGGAGGAGCCCGAAAGTAAATTTCAGGCTCTTTTGATTAGTGCTTGACAAAATTCATCATTGTATGCGAAACTAGAAGAAGATTATTTTAACTAGGAGAAGTTATGCGTCTTATCTATCTAATAATTGGTTTTTTATCACTAGCCTTGGCAATTGTTGGGGTTGTCTTGCCCTTGTTGCCTACAACGCCTTTTCTTTTGTTGTCTATTGCTTGTTTCGCCAGAAGTTCCAAGCGTTTCGAAGATTGGTTGTATCATACCAAGCTCTATCAAGCATATGTTGCTGATTTTCGCGAGACTAAGTCTATTGCGCGTGAACGTAAGAAAAAAATCATCGTATCTATCTACATCTTGATGGGGATTTCTATTTATTTTGCTCCTCTCTTACCAGTCAAAATCGGTCTGGGTGCTTTGACAATCTTTATCACTTATTATCTCTTCAAGGTCATTCCAGACAAAGAATAGTTAAAATAGTAGTTATTTGCCTTGATAAAATTGAAAGCATATTCACAACAATATGATATAATAAATTCAAAGTAATCTTCAAGGAGAATTAAATGATTTACGAATTTTGTGCTGAAAATGTGACCTTGCTTGAAAAAGCGATGCAGGCTGGAGCGCGTCGAATCGAACTCTGTGATAATCTAGCAGTAGGAGGAACAACACCAAGCTATGGAGTAACCAAGGCAGCTGTTGAATTGGCAGCTAACTACGATACGACCATTATGACCATGATTCGTCCACGTGGTGGCGACTTTGACTATAATGACCTAGAAATTGATATCATGCTAGAAGACATTCGGTTGACTGCTCAGGCTGGAAGTCAAGGAGTTGTATTTGGGGTTTTAACTGCTGATAAGAAGTTGGATAAGCCTAATCTTGAGAAGTTGATAGCTGCATCAAAAGGAATGGAAATTGTCTTCCACATGGCCTTTGATGAATTGAGTGATAAGGATCAACTTGAAGCTATTGATTGGCTTAGTCAAGCTGGTGTCACTCGAATCCTGACTCGTGCGGGTGTATCTGGTGACTCCTTAGAAAAACGTTTTGCTCACTATCACAGAATTTTAGAGCACGCTAAAGGTAAGATTGAAATTCTACCAGGTGGGGGAATTGACCTTGACAACCGTCAAACCTTTATCGACCACCTGGGTGTGACACAATTACATGGAACTAAGGTTGTCTTTTAAAAAATAGAAAGGAACTGCTAGCTTTTGGTAGCAGTTTTCGCTT
>CAJZLM010000165.1:0-3469 GCA_916050595.1 Streptococcus mitis
AATGATAAATGATATAATTCTATTATTGTTCGTAAAAATTAAAAGGAGATTGATAATGGACAAATTATTTAAACTAAAAGAGAACGGTACAGACGTTCGTACAGAAGTTCTCGCTGGTTTAACAACTTTCTTTGCAATGAGCTATATTCTCTTTGTAAACCCACAAATTCTTTCGCAAACAGGAATGCCTGCTCAGGGTGTATTCCTCGCAACGATTATCGGTGCAGTTGCTGGTACCCTGATGATGGCCTTCTACGCTAACTTACCTTATGCCCAAGCGCCAGGTATGGGGCTGAATGCTTTCTTTACCTTTACAGTCGTATTTGGACTTGGTTATTCTTGGCAAGAAGCCCTAGCTATGGTCTTCATCTGTGGGATTATCTCATTGATTATTACCTTGACAAATGTTCGTAAAATGATCATTGAATCGATTCCAAATGCTCTTCGCTCAGCTATTTCAGCTGGTATCGGTGTCTTCCTTGCCTACGTAGGTATTAAGAATGCTGGGCTTTTGAAATTCTCTATCGATCCAGGGAACTACACGGTTGCAGGAGAAGGAGCTGACAAGGCTCAAGCAGCGATTACAGCAAATGCTTCAGCAGTTCCAGGATTGGTCAGCTTTAATAATCCTGCTGTTTTGGTGGCTCTTGCAGGACTTGCTATCACAATCTTCTTTGTTATCAAAGGAATTAAAGGGGGAATTATCCTCTCTATCTTGACAACAACTATTCTTGCTATCGCAGTTGGTTTGGTAGATTTGTCAAGCATCGATTTTGCTAATAACCATGTTGGTGCAGCCTTTGAAGATTTGAAGACAGTCTTTGGTGCAGCTCTTGGTTCAGAAGGTTTGGGAGCTTTGATTTCAGATACAGCTCGCTTGCCTGAAACTCTGATGGCTATTCTTGCCTTCTCATTGACAGATATTTTTGATACAATTGGTACCTTGATCGGTACAGGTGAAAAAGTTGGTATCGTAGCGACAAATGGTGAAAACCACCAATCAGCTAAGTTGGATAAGGCTCTTTACTCTGACTTGATTGGTACTTCAATTGGTGCCATCGCTGGTACTTCGAACGTAACGACTTATGTCGAGTCTGCTGCTGGTATCGGTGCAGGTGGACGTACTGGTTTGACAGCCTTGGTCGTGGCAATCTGTTTTGCGATCTCAAGCTTCTTTAGCCCACTTCTAGCGATTGTACCAACAGCCGCTACAGCTCCAATCTTGATTATCGTTGGGATTATGATGTTGGCTAGCTTGAAAAATATCCATTGGGATGATATGTCTGAAGCGGTTCCTGCTTTCTTCACATCTATCTTTATGGGATTCAGCTACTCTATCACTCAAGGGATTGCAGTTGGTTTCTTGACTTACACTTTGACTAAGCTTGTCAAAGGTCAAGCTAAAGATGTTCATGTCATGATTTGGATTTTGGATGCCTTGTTTATCCTTAACTACATCAGTATGGCCTTATAATAGGATAACCCAGGGGGATTTTCCCCCTTTTTGAATACAAAGGAGATAGGTGATGGAAGAGAAAAATATCTGGAAAGAATTATTGAATCGTGCAGGTTGGCTGTTAATCTTTTTGCTGGCGACAATTTTATATCAGATTCCTATAGGGGTTACTGCTATTTTAACTTTAAATGCAGTACCACTGTTGCAGTCAGGACTGATAGTTGCTGGTATTTCGATTGTAGTTTTGGCACTATTTATTTTTGGAGCTCGTAAAACGCAATTAGCAAGTTTTAATTTTTCTTTTTTTAGAGCGAAGGATTTGGCACGTTTGGGCTTGAGTTATTTAGTCATTATCGGGTCAAATATACTTGGTTCCATCTTATTGCAACTGTCAAATGAGACGACAACAAGTAACCAGTCTCAGATTAACGATATGGTTCAGAATAGTTCTCTGATTTCCAGTTTCTTCTTACTGGCCTTGCTTGCTCCGATTTGTGAGGAAATCTTGTGCCGTGGGATTATTCCTAAAAAGATTTTCCGAGGAAAAGAGAACTTGGGATTTGTAGTCGGTACGATTGTGTTTGCTTTATTGCATCAACCAAGTAATTTACCTTCTTTATTGATTTATGGAGGTATGTCGATTGTTCTATCTTGGACGGCTTACAAAACCCAACGTTTGGAAATGTCTATCTTGCTTCACATGATTGTTAATGGGGTAGCCTTCTGTTTATTGGCTCTTGTGGTGATCATGAGTCGGACATTAGGGATTTCTGTTTAAGATTTTTGACAATTGCTTACTTGTTTCTACTGGGAAAAAGATGAATGCAATCGTGTCCATCTTTTTCTTTTTATGGTAAAATAGAGAAATAATATGATGAAAAGCCTTGAGGGAGTGAACGATATGTCAAGTAAAGCCAATCATGCAAAGACAGCTATTTGCGGAATTATCAATGTAACCCCAGACTCCTTTTCGGACGGTGGTCAATTTTTTGCTCTTGAGCAAGCACTCCAGCAGGCTCGTAAATTGATAGCAGAAGGGGCTAGTATGCTAGATATCGGCGGAGAATCGACTCGGCCTCGGCCGGGAAGTAGCTATGTTGAGATAGAAGAGGAAATCCAGCGTGTTGTTCCAGTGATTAAAGCGATTCGCAAGGAAAGTGATGTCCTCATCTCTATTGATACTTGGAAGAGTCAGGTAGCAGAGGCTGCTTTGGCTGCTGGTGCCAATCTAGTCAATGATATCACTGGTTTCATGGGTGATGAGAAAATGGCCCATGTGGTTGCTAAGGCTGGTGCGAAAGTAGTCATTATGTTTAATCCAGTCATGGCGCGACCTCAGCATCCTAGCTCGCTCATATTTCCTCATTTTGGATTTAATCAAGCTTTTACAGAGGAAGAGTTAGCTGACTTCGAAAAATTGCCAATCGAAGACTTGATGGAGGCTTTCTTTGACAGAGCCTTAGCGAGAGCGAATCAAGCTGGAATCGCACAAGAAAATATCCTGTTGGATCCAGGAATTGGCTTTGGTCTGACCAAGAAAGAAAATCTGCTTCTTTTACGGGATCTGGATAAACTACATCAGAAAGGATATCCAATCTTTCTCGGAGTGTCGCGCAAGCGGTTTGTCATCAATATTCTTGAAGAAAATGGTTTTGAAGTCAATCCTGAGACAGAACTTGGTTTCCGCAATAGGGACACGGCTTCGGCTCATGTAACCAGTATCGCTGCGAGACAGGGTGTGGAAGTGGTGCGCGTGCATGATGTAGCTAGTCACAAGATGGCAGTTGAAATTGCCTCCGCTATTCGTCTTGCTGATGAAGCGGAAAATCTAGATTTAAAACAATATAAATAAGATGAAAGAAATTGAAAACAATCAGTGGCTTGCTAACTACCGGACGGACCAACCGCATTTTGGTTTGGAACGCATGGTGGAACTGTTAGCCTTGCGTGGAAATCCCCATCTCAAACTCAAGGTTATCCATATCGGAGGGACCAATGGCAAGGGGTCTACCA
>CAJZLM010000166.1:0-3453 GCA_916050595.1 Streptococcus mitis
ACGTTGAAACCAACGATAAAGGCATTTGAAGCTTCCGCAAGTGTTACGTCAGATTCATTGATGGCACCGACTGCTGAGTGGACGATGGTAACTTTAACACCTTCCACATCGATTTTTTGAAGTGAGGCAGAAAGGGCTTCAACAGAACCTTGTACATCGGCCTTAATGATAACGTTAACTGATTTGAGTTCACCAGCTTTAAGGGTATCAAAGAGGTTTTCAAGGCTGACACGTTGGGTAGCTTGACGTTGTTTCATGAGGGCACGTTTGGCACGCTCTTCACCTGCTGCACGCGCAGATTTTTCATCTTCGTAAACAGCAAAGTGGTCACCTGCCATTGGCGCTTCGTTCAAACCTGTGATAGAAACTGGTGTTGATGGTCCAGCAACCTTAACACGACGACCAAGGTCGTTGGTCATAGCACGGACACGACCGAAGGTATTTCCGACAACGATTGGGTCTTGGACATTCAAGGTACCTTGTTGAACAAGAAGGGTTGCGACCGCACCTTTTCCTTTATCCAAGCGCGCTTCGATAACTGTACCGATAGCACGAACTGTTGGGTCTGCCTTGAGTTCTTGGATTTCAGCCACAAGAAGGACTGTTTCCAACAATTCTTCGATATTTTGGTTGAATTTAGCTGAAATTTCAACAAATTCAGAATCTCCACCCCAAGCAGTTGACATAACTCCATGCTCTGCCAATTCACCGATAACGCGTTCTGGGTTAGCACCTGGTTTATCAATCTTGTTAATGGCTACGATGATTGGAACGTTGGCCGCTTTTGAGTGGTTAATGGCTTCGATAGTCTGAGGCATAACCCCGTCATCTGCCGCTACGACCAAGATAGTAATATCGGTAACAGAAGCACCACGCGCACGCATAGATGTAAAGGCCGCGTGTCCTGGTGTATCAAGGAAGGTAATCTTCTTGCCATTTTCCACGATTTGGTAGGCACCGATATGCTGGGTGATACCACCTGCTTCACCTGTCGCAACACGTGAGTTACGAAGGGTATCCAAAAGGGTTGTTTTACCATGGTCAACGTGTCCCATGATAGTTACAACTGGTGGACGCTCAACCAATTCATCTTCATTGAGATAACCATCTTCGACAAAGAAACGTTCAATATCAGCATTATCCACTTCAACCTTTTGTTTAGCTTCAATACCGTAATCCACCATGAGGAGTTCAATTGTCTCCCCATCCAAGGATTGGTTTTGTGTAGCCATGACGCCCATCATAAAGAGTTTCTTAACGATTTCAGCTGGTTCACGTTTGATACGTTTTGCGATTTCCGCAACGGTCATACCATCTGTATATTCAAATTCTGTTGGCAATTCATGGAATTTGCGCTCCGTAACAGGTTTTGGAGTCTGATTACGGTTGTTCTTGTTATTGCCTTTTTTGTTCTTTTTGTTGTTATTCCAGTTACTATTCTTTTGATTTCTCACTTGATTTTGACTACTTCGATTCTTTTGTTGTTTTCTAGGACCATCTTCTTCGTGATCATAATCGTCACGATTTTTGTCTGGTCGAGCTTGTTTTTTACGACGTGTATCCACTGGCGCTTCTTTAGCTACAGGAGCTGTTTCAACCACTGCTTGAACTTGCTGCTCTTGTTGCGCTTGTTCAGCTAACTTAGCCACTTCTTCAAAAATTTCCTCTGGTTCCTTGCGTTTGTTAGCTTGAGCCAAGGCTTCTTTAGCAGCCTGATACTGCTTGAAGCGTTCCTCACTTGAACGTGCATATTCAGCATTTTGCTCTGCTTTTAGGGCTGCTGCACGGGCTTTAAAGTCAATACGTGGAGCCACTTGATTTAAACGTTTGTCCTCTTGTTGACGGCGCTCATTTCCACGATTTTGCTGACCTTGCTGTTTCTTAGCT
Organism: Streptococcus mitis; assembly: GCA_916050595.1. GTDB lineage: Bacteria > Bacillota > Bacilli > Lactobacillales > Streptococcaceae > Streptococcus > Streptococcus mitis_CY. The sequence goes on from CAJZLM010000166.1 coordinate 1,888, forward strand.
TGGTCGTTAAAACGGCGATTGTCGCGGTTGCCTTGACCTTGTTTTCCACCATTACGACCGTCGTTTTTCTGACGGTTTCCGTTTTGTTGTTGGTCACGGTTATTGCCCTTATTTTGCTTGCGTCGTTCTGCCTGCTCTTTGGCACGGGCTTCACGCTCAGCCTTGAAATTACGACTTTGCGGTTTAGCCGCTACTTTTTCTGTTTTCGGAGCGACTGGCTCAGCCGCTTTTGCCTCTTCCTTGGCTACAGCTGGTTTAGCTGGTTCAGATTTCTCGGCTTTCTTTTCTGCACTTGCTTTTTGTTCTGCAGGTTTTGCTTCTACTTTCGGAGCAGCTGCAGGTTTAAAGCTGGCAGCGATTTTTGCAGCGACAGCTTCTTCCACACTTGATGAGTGGCTTTTCACATCCAAGCCCAACTCTTTTGCACGCGCTACAACTTCTTTACTTTCTTTTCCAAGTTCTTTTGCGATTTCGTACAATCTTTTCTTAGACAAATCATGTCCTCCTCTTCTATTCCATAAGAGACCTCATTTTCTTTGTAAATCCAGCATCTGTCACAGCCAAAACCTTTCTCGATTTCCCGACTGCTATGCTTAATTCCAGTGTTGAAAACACGGTTACAATTTCTACTTGATAATAATGACTTTTATCTTGAATCTTCTTGGTCAGATTGGGTCCAGCATCATGGGCTAGAAAGACCAACTTGGCCTTGCCGTCTTGAATGGCCTTGACCACCAATTCTTCACCCGATATAATCCGCCCTGCTCGCTGAGCAAGTCCCAAGAGATTGCTTATCTTTTGCTTATTCAAGTCCTAACTCTCTTCTTTTCACTTTGTGATCCACATAAGCGATCAACTCATCATAAAAGCTTTCTTCCACTTCCATGTCAAAGCTACGGTTAAAGACCTTCTTCTTTTTCGCATCTAGGGCTTCTTTATTGTCTAGCTTGATATAAGCGCCGCGGCCATTGGCCTTGCCTGTTGGATCGATAAAGACTTGTCCTTCCTTGTTTTTGACAATGCGGAGCAAATCACGCTTATCAATCACTTCATTGGACACAACAGACTTGCGCAAAGGGATTTTTCTCGTTTTCATCTTTCCCTCCTCTAGCAGCTTTTATTCTTCTACAGTATCGTTTTCTGCTTCCAAACCTACCGAACCAGTTTCTTCCATGGCTTCAAATTCACTAGCAGACTTGATATCGATACGGTAACCAGTCAAGTGAGCTGCCAAGCGAACGTTTTGCCCACGACGACCGATAGCAAGAGAAAGCTTGTTATCAGGAACAACCACCAAGGCACGTTTGCTGTCGTTTTCGTCAAAGATAACTTGGTCAACTTCAGCAGGAGCGATGGCATTGTAGATAAATTCAGCTGGATCTGCTACCCACTCGATAACGTCGATGTTTTCTTCGATTGGAACCATACGATCGCTCTTAGCATCGTAGCGAGCTGGGTGGAATTTGCTAGTGATTTTCTTGATGTTAGCACCACCGCGTCCAACGATTGTTCCGATAGCATCCACGTTTGGATTGTGGCTACGAACAGCAACTTTCGTGCGATCAC
>CAJZLM010000167.1:0-3432 GCA_916050595.1 Streptococcus mitis
TATGGTGCTTTTGACTTTCTAGAGATTACAAAAAAATACGGCATTCATCCTTTACTAGGGCTTGAAATGACTGTGTTTGTAGATAATCAGGAAGTGAATCTGCGCTTTTTAGCTCTATCTAGTGTGGGCTATCAGCAGTTGATGAAACTTTCAACAGCAAAGATGCAGGGGGAGAAAAGTTGGTCAGTTCTATCTCAGTATCTAGAGGATATTGCGGTAATTGTGCCTTATTTTGAAGAACTTGAGTTGTTAAATCTAGGCTGTGATTACTATATAGGGGTTTACCCAGAAACACTAGCTAGCGAATTTCACCATCCTATTTTGCCATTGTATCGGGTCAATACATTTGAAAGTAAGGATAGAGAAGTTCTTCAAGTATTAACAGCGATTAAAGAAAATCTACCACTCAGAGAAGTTCCCTTGCGTTCGAGACAAGATGTTTTTATATCAGCAAGTTCTTTAGAGAAACTATTCCAAGAACGTTTTCCTCAAACCTTGGAAAACTTAGAAAAGCTAATTTCAGGTATCTCTTATGACTTGGATACTAGTCTGAAACTGCCTCGTTTTAACCCAGCTAGACCAGCAGTAGAAGAGTTGAGAGAACGCGCTGAGCTTGGGCTTGCTCAGAAGGGGTTGACTAGTAAAGAATATCAAGACCGCCTAGACCAAGAATTGGCTGTTATTCATGATATGGGCTTTGACGATTATTTCTTGGTTGTCTGGGATTTGTTGCGTTTTGGACGTTCAAATGGCTACTATATGGGAATGGGACGGGGTTCTGCAGTCGGTAGTTTGGTTTCCTACGCCTTGAATATCACAGGGATTGACCCGGTAGAGAAGAATCTGATTTTTGAACGCTTCCTCAATCGTGAACGTTATACCATGCCTGATATTGATATTGATATTCCTGATATTTATCGTCCAGATTTTATCAGATATGTTGGTAATAAATATGGTAGTAAACATGCGGCTCAAATCGTTACTTTTTCAACCTTTGGTGCCAAACAAGCTTTGCGAGATGTCTTGAAACGCTTTGGTGTGCCAGAGTATGAATTATCTGCAATTACCAAGAAAATCAGTTTTCGTGATAATCTCAAGTCAGCCTATGAGGGGAATCTCCAGTTTCGTCAGCAAATCAATAGTAAGTTAGAATACCAAAAAGCCTTTGAAATTGCCTGCAAGATTGAGGGATATCCAAGACAAACCTCTGTCCATGCAGCTGGTGTTGTAATCAGTGACCAAGATTTGACAGACTATATCCCACTAAAGCATGGTGACGAAATTCCACTGACTCAGTATGATGCACATGGAGTTGAATCTAGCGGGCTTTTGAAGATGGACTTTTTGGGACTGCGAAATTTGACCTTTGTCCAGAAGATGCAAGAATTGCTTGCTGAAACAGAAGGTATTCACCTTAAAATTGAAGAAATCGATTTAGAAGACAACGACACTCTAGCTTTATTTGCCTCTGGTAATACAAAAGGTATCTTTCAATTTGAGCAACCTGGAGCTATTCGCTTGCTAAAACGTGTGCAACCAGTCTGTTTTGAAGATGTCGTAGCAACTACTTCCCTAAATCGGCCAGGTGCTAGTGACTATATCAATAATTTTGTAGCTAGAAAGCATGGTCAGGAAGAAGTGACTGTACTAGACCCAGCTCTGGAGGATATTTTGGCTCCAACTTATGGCATTATGCTCTATCAGGAGCAGGTTATGCAGGTTGCTCAGCGATTTGCCGGATTTAGTCTTGGGAAAGCCGATATTTTGCGCCGAGCTATGGGGAAAAAGGATGCCTCTGCCATGCATGAGATGAGGGCTTCTTTTATTCAAGGTTCATTAGAAGCTGGACATACTGCGGAAAAGGCAGAGCAGGTCTTTGATGTCATGGAGAAGTTTGCAGGTTATGGTTTTAACAGGTCACATGCCTATGCCTACTCAGCCTTAGCCTTCCAGTTGGCTTATTTCAAAACGCATTATCCAGCTATTTTTTATCAGATCATGTTGAATTCTGCCAACAGTGATTATGTAACAGATGCCTTAGAAGCAGGTTTTGAAGTAGCCCCATTGTCCATTAATACTATTCCCTATCACGATAAAATTGCCAACAAGTCTATCTATCTAGGTTTGAAATCGATTAAGGGGCTCAGCAAGGATTTGGCGCTTTGGATTATCGAACATCGACCCTATTCTAACATTGAAGATTTTTTATCTAAACTACCTGAGAATTATTTGAAACTTCCCTTACTGGAACCTTTGGTAAAAGTTGGTCTTTTCGATTCATTTGAAAAAAATCGTCAAAAAGTATTCAATAATTTAGCTAATCTATTTGAATTTGTGAAAGTATTAGGAAGCTTATTTGGAGAGACCATCTATAGTTGGCAAGATTCGGAGGACTGGACGGAGCAAGAAAAATTCTACATGGAACAAGAGCTTCTAGGAGTAGGAGTCAGCAAACATCCACTACAAGCTATTGCAAGTAAGGCTATTTATCCGATTACTCCTATTAGTAATTTGTCAGAAAATAGCTATGCTATTATCTTGGTTGAGGTTCAGAAGATAAAAGTAATTCGTACCAAAAAAGGTGAAAATATGGCTTTCTTACAGGTGGATGACAGTAAGAAAAAATTGGATGTTACCCTCTTTTCAGATTTATATCGACAGGTTGGTCAGGAAGTAAGAGAAGGAGCCTTCTACTATATAAAAGGAAAAATTCAGTCACGTGACGGTCGTCTGCAAATGATTGCACAAGAAATAAGAGAAGCAGTGGCTGAGCGCTTTTGGATTCAGGTGAAAAATCATGACTCGGATCAAGAAATTTCACGTATTTTAGACCAGTATAAAGGTCCAATCCCAGTCATCATCAGGTATGAAGAGGAACAGAAAACCATCGTTTCTCCCCATCATTTTGTAGCTAAATTCAATGAATTAGAGGAGAAATTGAATGAAATCGTTATGAAAACGATTTATCGCTAAAAATACGGAAAATAGAAGAATTTTAAAATCAAATGTGGTATAATCAAGAAGAATGTTAAAAGAAAAAGGAGCAAAACCAAATGAAACGTATTGCTGTTTTGACTAGTGGTGGAGACGCCCCTGGTATGAATGCTGCCATCCGTGCAGTAGTTCGTCAAGCAATCTCAGAAGGAATGGAAGTTTTTGGTATCTATGATGGATACGCAGGTATGGTTGCCGGCGAAATTTATCCACTTGATGCTGCTTCAGTGGGAGACATCATTTCACGTGGTGGTACTTTCCTTCACTCTGCTCGTTATCCTGAGTTTGCAAAACTCGAAGGTCAACTTAAAGGGATTGAGCAGTTGAAAAAACACGGTATCGAAGGTATCGTGGTTATCGGTGGTGACGGTTCTTATCACGGAGCTATGCGCTTGACGGAACATGGGTTTCCAGCTATCGGACTTCCAGGAACTATTG
>CAJZLM010000168.1:0-3423 GCA_916050595.1 Streptococcus mitis
CAAGTAAAATCTGAAAAACTTACCTGAGCTAGAGTTTCAGCTAGTTTCTGGCTAGCAGGCTCAAGGAGAGCGGTATGAAAGGGACCTGACACCTTGAGAGGAATCAAGCGTTTGGCACCTGCTTCCTGCAAGAGTTTGACAGCTCGGTCAACTGCAGCCACTTCTCCTCCAATCACGATTTGTGCAGGTGTATTATAGTTGGCTGGAGTAACCACTCCAAGTTCAGAAGCTTTTTGACAGACTTCTTCAATGACCTCTACTGGCGTATTGAGAACTGCTACCATCTTACCAGAGCCAGCAGGAGCCGCTTCTTCCATATAGGCTCCACGCTTAGCAACCAAGGCAACCGCATCTTCAAAATCCAAGGCGCCACTGGCCACCAAGGCAGAGTATTCTCCAAGAGACAAACCAGCAACCATATCAGGCTGATAGCCCTTTTCTTGCAATAAACGATAGATAGCGACTGAAGTTGCTAAAATAGCTGGTTGCGTATAGCGGGTCTGATTGAGTTTTTCTTCTTCCCTATCAATGAGATGACGCAAATCATAACCGAGTACCTGACTCGCTTGATCAATCGTTTCTTTGACAATAGGGTAGTGATCATAGAGATCCCGTCCCATACCTAGATACTGGGCACCTTGGCCAGCAAATAAAAAGGCCGTTTTAGTCATTTCTTACAACTCCTGCCCAACGAGAGGCTTCTTCTTGAATTTTCTTAGCTGCTCCGTAATACAAATCTTTTAAGATTTCTTCAACGGTTTCTTCTTTGGAAACAAGCCCTGCAATCTGACCTGCCATAACAGACCCACCATCCACATCTCCGTGAACAACTGCTTTGGCTAGAGCACCTGCTCCCATTTGTTCAAAGATGTCCAAATCAGGATTTTCTTGTTTAAAGGCATCTTTTTCAGCTTTTTCAAAATCACGAGTCAACTGATTTTTAATTGCACGAACAGCATGTCCAAAGTGTTGAGCTGAAATCGTAGTATCAATATCCCTAGCTTTTAAAATTTTCGCCTTATAATTTGGATGGGCATTAGACTCTTTTGCAACGACAAAACGCGTTCCAACCTGAACAGCCTCTGCACCTAGCATAAAGCCAGCCGCAGCACCTTCACCATCCGCAATTCCTCCTGCAGCAATAACAGGAATATATACAGCTGCCGCCACTTGACGCACCAAGGTCATTGTTGTTAATTTACCGATATGTCCCCCAGCTTCCATTCCTTCTGCAATAACAGCATCTGCACCGATTTTTTCCATGCGTTTAGCTAGGGCAACACTTGGTACAACAGGAATAACCGTAATACCAGCTTCATGGAAACGTTCCATGTATTTGCTTGGATTTCCTGCACCTGTTGTCACTACCTTAACACCTTCCTCGATAACGAGGTCTACAATATCTTCCACAAAGGGAGACAAGAGCATGATGTTGACACCAAAGGGTTTATCAGTCAATGATTTGATTTTATCAATATTTGCCTTGACAACTTCTTTCGGGGCATTCCCCCCACCGATAATCCCTAGTCCTCCAGCCTTGGAAACAGCTCCTGCCAAATCACCATCAGCAACCCAGGCCATTCCTCCTTGAAAAATAGGATAATCAATGTTCAATAATTCTGTAATACGTGTTTTCATAGTGCCTCCATCGTTTCTTGCTTACGTAATAGTTCGATACCGTCATAATTTGACAATCAAACTATTGCCTAAACAAGAGGGAGCGGGTTTCCCTACTCCTTCTATCTTATATTCTGCTTATTTTGTTTGCTCTTCAACATAGGCAACCAAGTCACCAACTGTTTTCAAGTCATCTTCTGCTTCGATTTGGATATCAAAAGCATCTTCGATTTCTGAGATTACTTGGAACAAGTCCAATGAATCTGCGTCCAAATCATCAAAAGTTGACTCAAGTGTTACTTCTGATGCGTCTTTTCCAAGTTCTTCAACGATAATTTCTTGTACTTTTTCAAATACTGCCATGATAGGACTCCTTTAAAATAAATAGTTTTTTTATAACAATGTGTTCACCACATGATTACCTAAATTGTAAGAATGAGCGTGCCCCAGGTCAAGCCTCCACCGAAGCCTGATAAAAGAACAGTCTGGCTACCATCTAAACGGACGAGTCCCTGTTCTACACACTCTGAAAGTAAAATCGGGATACTGGCTGCACTGGTATTGCCATATTCCATCATATTGGCCGGAAGTTTATCTCGGTTAACACCGATTTTTCTAGCCATCTTATCCAAAATACGGTCATTAGCCTGATGAAGTAGCAGATAATCCAAGTTTGTCGCCTCTACGGGAGATTCCTCAATGGTCTGCTTGATAGACTTGGCTACATCCCGAATGGCAAAATCAAAGACTGCACGCCCATCCATCTTCAAAAATGAATCTGCATTTTCTTGATCTGAAAACGGAGAATGCAAGCCTGAATGTCCATAAGTTAGACACTCGCTACGACTCCCATCACTATTGAGACTCTCAGCCAAAAAATACTCTTTCTCGCTAGCTTCTAGCAAGACTCCACCAGCACCATCTCCAAACAAAACAGCTGTTGATCGGTCTGACCAATCGACTGCTTTAGAGAGGGTTTCACTACCAATCACCAAGCCTTTTTGAAAGCGACCAGAAGCGATAAACTTTTCAGCAGTTGACAAGGCAAATACAAATCCACTGCAAGCTGCTGTTAGGTCAAAAGCAAAGGCCTTATTAGCACCAATATTGGCTTGGACACGAGCAGCTGTAGAGGGCATCATCGAATCTGGAGTAATAGTAGCTAGGATGATAAAATCCAACTCCCCTCCTGTGATTTCAGCTTTTGCCATCAGTTTCTTAGCAACCTCTGTAGCCAAATCACTAGTAGATTCTGTTCTTGAAATATGCCTTTGTCGTATTCCCGTCCGACTTGAAATCCACTCATCATTGGTATCCATAATCTGAGCCAAATCATGATTTGTAACCACTTGCTCTGGCACATAATGAGCAACCTGGCTTATTTTTGCAAAAGCCATTATTTCAAATCCTCCAAAAATTGATAAAGATTGGTCAAACCTTTACTCATGACATCCATTTCCTCTGGGCTCATGCCTTCGATAATTCTTTCGACCATGGCCTTGTGGAAACGTTTATGGAGACGATGTACGAGTCGACCTTTCTTAGTCAAATGCAGATGTACTACACGACGATCCTGATCTGAACGTAAGCGTTCGATGTAACCTTTTCGTTCCAAGTTGTTCAAGCTAGTTGTCACTGTTCCTAGAGTTACCATCAGCTCTTTGGACACTTGACTTGGTGTCACATCTGGAAACTTACCAATCACATCAATCGTGTGCATTTCCTTGATAGAGATGTCCTTGAAACGACTACCTCGCAAACTCACTTCCTCAATCACCAGGACGTTATTAAAAATAGATGTTAAAT
>CAJZLM010000169.1:0-3422 GCA_916050595.1 Streptococcus mitis
CAAAGTTAATGACGATGGTTCTATAACAATCACTTCTGTAGAAACTACACCAGAATATAAGTTTTTCCAAGGGGAGTCAGATAATAATGTCGAAGCAATTCCTGAAGGTGGGTATTACAAAGCTCAACCCGATAGTGGTATCGAGTTTATTTCTGCAACAGAAACTTCAAGTCACAACGAAACAACCTACAACAAACGTGAATTAATTACACCAATTCGTGCTTATAAGGTTGTAGCTGACGGAAATTCTACAGTAACTCACTACTACCGCGAGAAAAAAGCCCCTCTAAACGTTAACTACTATTTAGAGAACACAACAACTTCTTTAGCACCAAGTGAAAACCAAGTAGACTTACCAGTTAAGTCTGACTATAGAACTCAATCTAAAGAAATTCCGTCTAAAACTGAGGTTCAAGACTTACCAGAAAAGACCGTTACAACAGTAACTACTTATGAGTTAGTAGCTACACCAGACAATGCAAACGGTAAGATTGCAGAAGGTGGCACTACGGTAAACTATTACTACCGTGCAGTTGAAAAAGTGACTGAGGTAGCAAAACAAGCTCCAGTAACAGTTAATTACTATAAAGAAGGAACTACTGAAAAACTGGCTGATACGATTGAACAAGGTCAAAAAGATATTGGATCAAATTATACAACTGAAGCGAAATCTATTCCAGATAAAGTTGAAACAAAAGAGTTTGATGACAAGACTGTAACAACTACAACAAGTTACGAATTGGTTAAAGTACCAGAAGACAAAGATGGTATCGTACCAGTAAATGGCAAAGTAGTTAATTATTATTACCGTGAAGTTGTCAAGGAAGACGTTGTTAAGAAACAAGCGCCTGTAACTGCAAACTACTATCTAGAGGGTGCTGAAACTAAGCTCGCTCCTAGTGACGAACAAGGTCAAAAAGATATTGGTTCAAACTATACAACTGAAGCGAAAGTGATTCCAAGTAAGGTTGAAAAAGTTGTTGAAAATGGAAATGTAATCACAAGAACAACTTCTTATGAGCTAGTAAAAGTTCCTGAAGATAAGGACGGAATTGTTCCAGTTGGTGGTAAGGTCGTAAACTATTACTACCGTGAAGTAGTTGAAGAGGTTGCAAAACCAAATGAAGCTCCTAAAGTGGAAATTCCTGAGTTGAAGATTCCTGAAGAGTCTAAGCCAGAACCAAAACCGGAACCGACTCCAGAGCGAACTCCGACTCCACAACCAGCTCCAGCTCCACAACCAGAACCTAGTCCTGCACCAAATCCAGTTCCAGTGACACCTGAGATACCTGAACGACCAATAGCTCCAGTGACACCAGAACAACCAGCAGAACCTGCTACACCACAGTATATGGATGGTCAACGCGAACTTCCAAACACTGGTACTGAAGACAATGCTAGCCTAGCAGCACTTGGACTTCTTGGAGTATTGAGCGGATTTGGACTTGTTGCTCGCAAGAAAAGAAAAGACGAAGAATAATTCAGATATTCTTTCAATCGGTGATTGATTCAAGCTAAGAAAGAACTTGAGATTTAGCATCTCAAGTTCTTTTTCTTATGAGAAAATCTTTTATCTTAAGTATAAGAGTTTTTTTCTTTCAGAAAAAATGGTATAATAGCAGTCAAAACTAGAAAATAAACGGAATTTGGGAATAATTTCTTTTGTTCTCATTAGATTGGTGATACTATGAAGATTAGTAAGAGGCACCTATTAAACTATTCTATTCTAGTTCCTTACTTACTTTTATCTATTTTGGGCTTGATTGTAGTCTATTCTACAACCAGTGCCATTCTTATCGAAGAAGGTAAAAGTGCCCTCCAATTGGTTCGAAGTCAGGGAATGTTTTGGATATTTAGTTTAATATTGATTGCCTTGATATATAAGCTGAAACTGAATTTTTTAAGAAAAGAACGACTGTTATTTATTGTTATGTTTGTTGAGCTGATTCTTTTGGCTCTGGCTCGCTTAATTGGTACGCCGGTCAATGGAGCCTATGGTTGGATTTCAGTAGGACCTTTGACCATTCAGCCAGCGGAGTATTTGAAGATTATCATCGTCTGGTACTTGGCCCAACGTTTTTCAAAACAACAGGATGAAATTGGTGTTTACGATTTTCAAGTTTTAACTCAAAATCAATGGATTCCTCGAGCTTTTAATGATTGGCGCTTTGTCCTCTTGGTAATGATAGGAAGTTTGGCTATTTTCCCAGATTTGGGGAATGCTACCATCCTAGTTCTTGTCGCCTTGATTATGTATACAGTTAGTGGAATTGCTCATCGTTGGTTTATAGTCTTTATCGGTGTATTATTTGGAGTTTCAGCCCTATCCTTATCAGCTATCTCTATGATCGGGGTTGATAAGTTTTCAAAAGTTCCAGTATTTGGTTACGTTGCTAAGCGTTTCAGTGCCTACTTTAATCCCTTTGCCGATTTGGCAGGGTCAGGCCACCAACTTGCAAATTCCTACTTTGCCATGGTAAATGGTGGGTGGTTTGGTCTAGGCTTAGGAAATTCAATAGAAAAACGTGGTTATTTACCAGAGGCACATACAGACTTTGTATTTTCAATTGTTATTGAAGAGTTTGGATTTGTGGGAGCCAGCTTGATTTTAGCACTTGTCTTTTTCCTTATTTTGCGAATTATTCTGGTAGGAATTCGTGCTAAGAATCCCTTTAATTCCATGATGGCGATTGGGGTTGGGGGGATGATGTTGGTACAGGTCTTTGTCAATATCGGTGGAATTTCTGGTATTATTCCTTCGACAGGAGTAACCTTCCCCTTCTTATCACAAGGAGGGAACAGTCTCCTAGTCTTGTCTGTAGCCATCGCCTTTGTCTTAAATATTGATGCAAGTGAAAAACGTGCCCAATTATATGAGGAGTTAGAAGCTCACTCATCAAACTATATGTAGAGCTGAGAGTGGAAAGGATTACCTATGTCTCTTCAAAAATTAGAAAACTATAGTAATAAAGCTGTCGTGCAAGAAGAAGTATTGATTTTAACAGAATTGTTAGAAGATATCACTAAAAATATGCTTGCCCCAGAGACTTTTGAAAAAATCATGCAGTTGAAGGAATTGTCAACTCAAGAAGATTATCAGGGCTTGAACCAACTGGTTACTAGTCTGTCAAATGATGAAATGGCTTATATTTCACGCTATTTCTCTATCTTGCCCCTCTTGATTAATATTTCAGAAGACGTGGATTTGGCTTATGAAATCAACCACCAAAATAATATCGATCAAGATTATCTTGGGAAATTATCAGCAACAATCAAAATGGTTGCTGAAAAAGAAAATGCGGTTGAAATTCTTGAACACTTGAATGTTGTCCCTGTTTTGACAGCCCATCCAACACAAGTGCAACGTAAGAGTATGTTGGATTTGACCAACCATATCCACACCCTCTTGCGTAAGTATCGTG
>CAJZLM010000170.1:0-3413 GCA_916050595.1 Streptococcus mitis
AGACTAGTAAAATGATTAATCAAATTTATCAACTAACTAAGCCTAAGTTTATCAATGTCAAATATCAGGAAGAGGCTATTGACCAAGAGAATCATATCCTCATCCGCCCTAATTATATGGCGGTTTGTCATGCGGATCAGCGTTACTACCAAGGAAAACGTGATCCGAAGATTTTGAATAAAAAGCTTCCAATGGCAATGATTCACGAGTCATGTGGAACTGTTATTTCTGACCCGACAGGAACCTACGAGGTTGGGCAAAAAGTTGTCATGATTCCTAATCAGCCACCTATGCAGAGTGATGAAGAATTCTATGAGAACTACATGACAGGGACTCATTTCTTGTCTAGTGGATTTGATGGCTTTATGAGAGAGTTTGTTTCTCTTCCTAAAGATCGTGTGGTGGCTTATGACGCTATCGAAGATACGGTTGCAGCCATTACAGAGTTTGTCAGTGTCGGTATGCATGCCATGAATCGCCTATTGACCCTTGCTCATAGCAAGCGGGACCGAATCGCCGTTATCGGAGATGGAAGTTTAGCATTTGTGGTTGCCAATATTATCAACTATACTTTGCCAGAAGCAGAGATTGTGGTTATTGGTCGTCATTGGGAAAAATTGGAACTTTTCTCTTTTGCCAAAGAATGCTATATTACTGATAATATTCCTGAAGATTTGGCCTTTGACCATGCTTTTGAGTGTTGTGGTGGTGATGGTACTGGACCAGCCATTAATGACTTGATTCGCTATATTCGTCCTCAAGGAACGATTCTCATGATGGGAGTTAGTGAGTATAAAGTCAATCTCAATACTCGCGATGCCTTAGAAAAAGGCTTGCTCTTGGTTGGTTCCTCTCGTTCTGGTCGCATTGATTTTGAAAATGCAATCCAAATGATGGAAGTCAAGAAATTTGCAAATCGTCTTAAAAATATCCTTTATCTAGAAGAACCTGTAAGAGAAATTAAAGATATTCACCGTGTCTTTGCAACCGATTTAAACACAGCCTTTAAAACCGTGTTTAAGTGGGAAGTATAAGTGCTGGAGGTTAATTGTGGAGAAAATCATTAAAGAAAAAATTTCTTCCTTACTTAGTCAAGAAGAGGAAGTCCTCAGTGTTGAACAACTGGGGGGAATGACCAATCAAAACTATTTGGTCAAAACAACAAATAAGCAATACATTGTTAAATTCTTTGGTAAAGGGACAGAAAAGCTGATCAATCGTCAAGATGAAAAGTACAATCTTGAACTACTAAAGGATTTAGACCTAGATGTCAAAAATTATCTTTTTGATATTGAGGCTGGTATCAAAGTAAATGAGTATATTGAGTCGGCTATCACGCTTGATTCAACGTCAATCAAGACTAAGTTTGATAAAATTGCTCCAATTTTACAAACGATTCATGCCTCTGGCAAGGAATTAAGAGGAGAATTTGCTCCTTTTGAAGAAATCAAAAAATACGAATCCTTAATTGAAGAAAAAATCCCGTATGCTAACTATGAAGCAGTTCGAGAAGAAGTCTTCTCCTTAGAGAAAAGACTGGCTGACTTAGGTGTTGACAGAAAATCTTGTCACATCGATTTGGTGCCTGAAAACTTTATCGAATCACCTCAAGGACGACTTTATTTGATTGACTGGGAATATTCATCAATGAACGATCCAATGTGGGATTTGGCTGCTCTCTTTTTAGAGTCTGAATTCACTCGTCAAGAGGAAGAAGCCTTCTTATCTCACTATGAGAGTGAGCAAACACCTGTCTCTCGTGAAAAGATTGCCATTTATAAAATTTTACAAGATACTATTTGGAGTCTATGGACTGTCTATAAGGAAGAGCAAGGCGCAGATTTTGGTGACTATGGTGTGAATCGTTACCAAAGAGCTGTTAAAGGTTTGTCATATTATGGAGGTTCAGATGAAAAATAAAAATGGAGTTTCTTTTGGTCTACTCTCAGGTATTTTCTGGGGTTTAGGTCTAACGATTAGTGCTTATATCTTTTCGATTTTTACAGATTTGTCGCCCTTTGTGGTGGCCGCTGCTCACGATTTCTTGAGTATCTTTATCTTACTAGCTTTTCTCTTGGTAAAAGAAGGAAAAGTTCGTCTCTCAATTTTCTTAAATATTCGCAATGTTAGTGTGATCATCGGAGCCTTGCTAGCAGGCCCTATTGGTATGCAGGCCAATCTTTATGCGGTTAAGTATATCGGAAGTTCCTTAGCTTCATCTGTGTCGGCTATTTACCCTGCGATTTCGGTTTTATTGGCTTTCTTCTTTTTGAAGCACAAGATTTCAAAAAATACTGTATTTGGGATTGTCTTGATTATTGCAGGGATTATTGCTCAGACCTATAAGGTTGAACAGGTCAATTCCTTCTACATTGGGATTCTCTGTGCTTTGGTTTGTGCCATTGCATGGGGAAGTGAGAGTGTTCTTAGCTCTTTTGCCATGGAAAGTGAACTGAGTGAAATCGAAGCCCTCTTAATCCGTCAAGTGACTTCATTCTTGTCCTATCTTGTGATTGTGCTCTTTTCTCATCAGTCATTTGCAGAAGTGGCCAATGGACAATTGCTAGGTCTTATGATTGTCTTTGCAGCCTTTGATATGATTTCCTACTTGGCTTATTATATCGCTATCAATCGCTTGCAACCAGCCAAGGCTACAGGCTTGAACGTGAGCTATGTAGTATGGACTGTCTTGTTTGCAGTTATTTTCTTGGGTGCACCACTAGATATGCTGACAATTATTACGTCACTTGTCGTCATTGCTGGAGTTTATATTATTATTAAAGAATAAAGGAGATTCGTGTGAAAGCCATTATCTTAGCAGCGGGATTGGGAACTCGCTTGCGTCCTATGACTGAAAATACCCCTAAAGCCTTGGTTCAAGTTAATCAAAAACCTTTGATTGAGTACCAAATTGAGTTTCTCAAAGAAAAAGGAATCAACGACATCATCATCATCGTTGGTTACCTTAAAGAACAATTCGATTACTTGAAAGAGAAATATGGAGTTCGCCTCGTTTTCAATGATAAATACGCTGACTACAATAACTTTTACTCTCTCTATCTTGTAAAAGAAGAATTGGCCAACAGCTATGTTATTGATGCCGATAATTATCTCTTTAAAAATATGTTCCGCAATGATTTGACACGTTCGACTTATTTTAGTGTTTATCGTGAAGATTGTACTAATGAATGGTTCTTGGTCTATGGAGATGACTACAAGGTTCAAGACATTATTGTTGATAGCAAGGCAGGTCGCATCCTTAGTGGTGTATCCTTCTGGGATGCTCCAACTGCAGAAAAGATTGTCAGCTTTATCGATAAGGCTTATGCAAGTGGCGAATTTGTTGATCTCTACTGGGACAATATGGTTAAGGATAACATCAAAGAGCTAGATGTCTATGTTGAAGAACTAGA
>CAJZLM010000171.1:0-3366 GCA_916050595.1 Streptococcus mitis
AATCTTTTGATTTTCTGACTCACTGGCCCTATCTGGTGTTTTTTCATCTGCTAGCTCAATCATTTCAAGCTTAGCAAATCGAGAAATTCGTTTTGAATACTCTGCAATACCATCTTTTAAATACTTTTCTTTCAGTTTCCCAACTGTTACAACTTTAATTTTCATGACTCTATTCTAACATATTCTCTATTTTTTCACACCTTATTCACAAAATAAAAGGTTGATTTTAACCAAGAAAACCACAGATTTTTGAAAGTTATCCACAATCTGTGAAAAACTTTTGTGTTTAAGTTATAATTAAGCTAGTCAGTTTATACTTTCAGTAATTTCAAAAAAATGGAGGCAAATATGAAACATCTAAAAACATTTTACAAAAAATGGTTTCAATTATTAGTCGTTATCGTCATTAGCTTTATTAGTGGAGCCTTGGGTAGCTTTTCAATAAATCAACTAACTCAAAAAAGTACTGTAAGTACCTCTAACAACAATAGTACTATTACACAGACTGCCTATAAGAATGAAAATTCAACAACACAGGCTGTTAACAAAGTAAAAGATGCCGTTGTTTCTGTTATTACTTATTCAGCAAATAGACAAAATAGCGTATTTGGTAATGATGATACTGATACAGATTCTCAGCAAATCTCTAGTGAAGGATCTGGGGTTATTTATAAAAAGAATGACAAAGAAGCTTATATTGTCACCAACAATCACGTTATAAATGGCGCCAGCAAAGTAGATATTCGTTTGTCAGATGGAACTAAAGTACCCGGAGAAATTGTCGGAGCGGACACTTTCTCTGATATTGCTGTCGTCAAAATCTCTTCAGAAAAAGTGACAACAGTAGCTGAGTTTGGTGATTCTAGCAAGTTAACCGTAGGAGAAACTGCCATTGCTATCGGTAGCCCATTAGGTTCTGAATATGCTAATACTGTCACTCAAGGTATCGTATCTAGTCTCAATCGAAATGTGTCTTTAAAATCTGAAGATGGACAAGCCATTTCTACAAAAGCCATCCAAACTGATACTGCTATTAACCCAGGTAACTCTGGTGGCCCACTGATCAATATTCAAGGGCAGGTTATCGGAATTACCTCAAGTAAAATTGCCACAAATGGAGGCACATCTGTAGAAGGACTTGGTTTCGCAATTCCTGCAAATGATGCTATCAATATTATTGAACAGTTAGAAAAGAACGGAAAAGTGACTCGTCCAGCTTTGGGCATTCAAATGGTCAATCTCTCAAATATTAATACAAGTGATATTAGAAGACTGAATATTCCAAGCAATGTAACATCTGGTGTAGTTGTTCGTTCTGTGCAAAGTAATATGCCTGCCAATGGTCACCTTGAAAAATACGATGTTATTACAAAAGTAGATGACAAGGAAATTGCTTCATCAACAGACTTACAAAGTGCTCTTTACAATCATTCTATCGGAGATACCATTAAAATAACTTACTATCGTAACGGTAAAGAAGAAACTACATCTATTAAACTTGACAAGAGTTCAGGTGATTTAGAATCTTAATTGATATCTATGTAAAGAAAGCTTTACATAAGAGAAAAGATGTGTTAGTGTAGAATCATGGAAAAATTTGAAATGATTTCTATCACGGATATACAAAAAAATCCCTATCAACCTCGAAAAGAATTTGATGGAGAAAAACTACATGAACTAGCACAGTCTATCAAAGAAAATGGGGTCATTCAACCGATTATTGTTCGTCAATCTCCTGTTATTGGTTATGAAATCCTTGCAGGAGAGAGACGCTATCGGGCTTCACTTTTAGCTGGTCTAAGGTATATCCCAGCTGTTGTTAAGCAGCTTTCAGATCAAGAGATGATGATCCAATCTATCATTGAAAATTTACAGAGAGAAAATTTAAATCCAATAGAAGAAGCACGCGCCTATGAATCTCTTGTAGAGAAAGGATTTACCCATGCTGAAATTGCAGATAAAATGGGCAAGTCTCGTCCTTATATCAGCAACTCTATTCGCTTGCTGTCCTTGCCAGAACAGATCCTTTCAGAAGTAGAAAATGGCCAACTATCACAAGCCCATGCGCGTTCGCTAGTTGGGTTGAATAAGGAACAACAAGACTATTTCTTTCAACGAATTATAGAAGAAGACATTTCTGTAAGGAAGTTAGAAGCTCTTCTGACAGAGAAAAAACAAAAGAAACTGCAAAAAACTGATCATTTCATACAAAATGAAGAAGAACAGTTAAAAAAACTACTCGGATTAGATGTAGAGATTAAACTGTCTAAAAAAGATAGTGGAAAAATCATTATTTCTTTTTCAAATCAAGAAGAATACAGTAGAATTATCAACAGCCTGAAATAAGGCTGTTCTTTTATTTTTTTATCTCACAAGGTTATCCACTATTTTTTTCAAAAAAAAGCTTCATAAATCAACAGTTTCTGATTTTATCCCCAACCTGTGGATAAAACTTGATAACATTGTGGATTATTTTTCACAGCTTGTGGAAAATTCTTGCTATCTATGGTAAAATAAATCTAGCATTAAACTTTTAAATAGTAAAGGAGGAGAAAGGATTGAAAGAAAAACAATTTTGGAATCGTATATTAGAATTTGCTCAAGAAAGACTGACTCGATCCATGTATGATTTCTATGCTATTCAAGCTGAACTCATCAAGGTAGAGGAAAATGTTGCCACTATATTTTTACCACGATCTGAAATGGAAATGGTCTGGGAAAAACAACTAAAAGATATCATTGTAGTAGCTGGTTTTGAGATTTATGATGCTGAGATAACTCCCCACTATATTTTCACCAAGCCTCAAGATACGATTATCCCACAAGTTGAAGAAGCTCCAAATTCAACTCTTTATGACTATAGTCCAAAGTTAGCATCTATTCCTTATTCGGATACTGGGTTAAAAGAAAAGTATACCTTTGATAATTTTATTCAAGGGGATGGAAATGTTTGGGCAGTATCAGCCGCTTTGGCTGTCTCTGAAGATTTGGCCTTGACCTATAATCCTCTTTTTATCTATGGAGGACCTGGGCTTGGTAAGACTCACCTGTTAAACGCTATTGGAAATGAAATTCTAAAAAATATTCCAAATGCGCGTGTTAAATACATTCCTGCTGAAAGCTTTATTAATGACTTTCTTGATCACCTAAGACTTGGGGAAATGGAAAAATTTAAAAAAACCTATCGTAGTCTTGATCTTTTGTTAATCGATGATATCCAGTCACTCAGCGGAAAAAAAGTCGCAACTCAGGAAGAATTTTTCAATACCTTTAACGCCCTTCATGACAAGCAAAAACAGATTGTCCTAACCAGTGATCGTAGTCCAAAACATCTAGAAGGGCTCGAGGAGAGGCTTGTCACGCGCT
>CAJZLM010000172.1:0-3362 GCA_916050595.1 Streptococcus mitis
CCAGCAGTACCAAGGAAAAGGTTATGGACGAAAAGCCTTGGAAGCTCTGATCAAAGAGGCTCAGATGGATAGAGCTTGCAATCATATTATCGCAGATTATGTGGTTGGAAATGAAAAAATGAAGTACCTGCTGACTAGTTTGGGTTTTCAGGAAACAGGATTTATAGAAGAAAATAACGAAGTCGCTATGCGCTTGGACCTAAAGAAAGAGGAATAGAATGACAAAAAAAGCCTTAATCAGCGTCTCAGACAAAGCGGGCATTGTTGAATTTGCCCAAGAACTTAAAAAACTTGGTTGGGAGATTATATCGACAGGTGGGACCAAGGTTGCCCTTGATAATGCTGGGGTGGAGACCGTTGCCATCGATGATGTGACGGGCTTCCCAGAGATGATGGATGGTCGTGTTAAGACCCTTCATCCAAATATCCACGGTGGGCTCCTCGCTCGTCGTGATTTAGATAGCCACTTGGAAGCAGCCAAGGAGAACCAAATTGAGCTTATCGACCTTGTAGTGGTCAATCTCTATCCCTTTAAAGAAACGATTCTCAAACCAGACGTAACTTATGCTGATGCAGTTGAAAACATCGATATCGGTGGGCCATCTATGCTTCGTTCAGCAGCAAAAAATCATGCCAGCGTGACAGTTGTGGTAGACCCTGCTGACTACAGTGTGGTTCTTGACGAATTGTCAGCAAATGGTGAAACAACTTATGAAACGCGTCAACGTTTGGCAGCCAAGGTTTTCCGTCACACAGCAGCTTATGATGCCTTGATTGCAGAGTATTTTACAGCTCAAGTGGGTGAAAGTAAGCCTGAAAAGTTGACTTTGACCTATGACCTCAAACAAGCCATGCGTTACGGTGAGAACCCTCAACAAGACGCGGATTTCTACCAAAAAGCTTTGCCCACGGATTACTCGATTGCATCCGCGAAACAGCTTAACGGTAAGGAACTGTCATTCAACAATATCCGCGATGCGGATGCTGCCATTCGTATTATCCGTGACTTCAAAGACCGTCCAACCGTTGTGGCTCTCAAACACATGAACCCATGTGGAATCGGTCAGGCTGATGACATCGAGACTGCTTGGGACTACGCTTATGAGTCTGACCCAGTGTCTATCTTTGGTGGTATCGTTGTTCTTAACCGTGAGGTGGATGCTGCGACAGCTGAGAAGATGCACGGCGTTTTCCTTGAAATTATCATCGCACCAAGCTATACGGATGAGGCGCTAGCTATTTTGACCAATAAAAAGAAAAACTTGCGTATCCTTTCTTTGCCATTTGATGCTCAAGAGGCTAGCGAAGTGGAAGCAGAATATACAGGTGTTGTCGGTGGACTTCTGGTGCAAAACCAAGACGTTGTCAAAGAAAGTCCAGCTGACTGGCAAGTGGTGACCAAACGCCAACCAACAGAGACAGAAGCGACAGCTCTTGAGTTCGCTTGGAAGGCTATCAAGTACGTCAAATCTAACGGTATCATCGTGACCAACGACCACATGACACTTGGTGTTGGCCCAGGTCAAACCAACCGTGTGGCTTCTGTTCGTATTGCGATTGAACAAGCTAAAGATCGTCTTGACGGCGCTGTGCTTGCTTCAGATGCCTTCTTCCCATTTGCGGATAATGTAGAAGAAATTGCTAAAGCAGGAATCAAGGCCATCATCCAGCCAGGAGGCTCCGTCCGTGACCAAGAATCCATCGAAGCTGCTGACAAATATGGTCTGACCATGGTCTTCACAGGCGTGAGACATTTTAGACATTAAGAACGTAAAGGAAAGAAAACAGTTTCTTTCCTTTTTTTGCGTAAAAACGCGGAGTGAAACAAGATTAAAACGAACGTTTGTGATATAATGTTAGTAAATAATTCGCAAAAGAGGTTGAGGAATGAAGCTGTTAGTTGTTGGTTCGGGTGGTCGTGAACATGCGATTGCTAAAAAGTTTCTTGAGTCAAAAGACGTTGAAAAAGTATTTGTAGCTCCTGGGAATGATGGGATGACTCTGGATGGTCTGGAATTGGTAAATATCTCTATTTCCGAACATTTTAAATTGATTGACTTCGCAAAGGCCAACGATATTGCTTGGACCTTTATAGGGCCAGATGACGCCCTCGCAGCTGGAATTGTGGATGATTTCAATGCGGCAGGACTCAAAGCTTTTGGTCCGACAAGATTGGCAGCTGAGCTGGAGTGGTCCAAGGATTTTGCCAAGGAAATCATGGTCAAATACGGCGTTCCGACAGCAGCCTATGGTACATTCTCGGACTTTGAGGAAGCCAAGGCCTATATCGAAAAGCAGGGTGCGCCTATCGTAGTCAAGGCGGATGGCTTGGCGCTTGGGAAGGGTGTCGTCGTTGCGGAGAAGGTTGAGCAAGCAGTCGAAGCAGCTCACGAGATGCTTTTGGACAATAAATTTGGTGATTCAGGTGCGCGTGTAGTTATTGAGGAATTCCTTGATGGGGAGGAATTTTCACTCTTTGCCTTTGTCAATGGTGATAAGTTCTACATCATGCCAACGGCTCAGGACCACAAACGTGCCTATGATGGCGACAAAGGGCCTAACACGGGTGGTATGGGTGCCTATGCGCCAGTTCCACACTTACCACATAGTGTAGTTGATATAGCGGTCGACACCATTGTCAAGCCAGTCCTCGAAGGGATGATTAAAGAAAGTCGCCCTTATCTGGGTGTCCTTTACGCAGGGCTTATCTTGACAGCTGATGGACCTAAGGTCATCGAGTTTAACGCTCGCTTTGGAGATCCTGAAACTCAGATTATCCTACCTCGCTTGACATCTGACTTTGCGCAAAACATTACTGACATTTTGGAAGGCAAAGAGCCAGCCATAACTTGGACGGACAAGGGTGTGACACTGGGTGTGGTTGTCGCATCAAAGGGCTACCCACTCGCTTATGAGAAAGGTGTTAAGTTGCCGGCCAAAACAGATGGCGACATCATCACCTACTATGCCGGTGCTAAGTTTGCGGAAAATAGCAGAGCACTACTCTCAAACGGAGGCCGTGTTTACATGCTCGTCACCACAGCAGACACCGTCAAAGAAGCCCAAAACACCATCTACAGCCAACTCAACAAACAAAACATAGAAGGCCTATTTTACCGAACAGATATCGGAAGCAAGGCTATTCGATAAAGATATAAGAGAAAGCGACGCAGTCGCCAAATACGATAATGGTCGCCGTGGTGAAAAGAACAGAACAATTTCTGTTCTGGTCTAGGGAAAATTTGAGACCTCAGGCTCAAATTTTAGAAATGAAACCGAAGGTTTGCTTCCGTCCCCACCACCTAAGATCAATATCAAAAAAGAAGAAAAAAGGAAAAATTATGACTAAATCAATTATTTCC
>CAJZLM010000173.1:0-3325 GCA_916050595.1 Streptococcus mitis
TACAGATGATTTTGAAAAAACTGCAAAAGTCAATGTAATTGATATAGTATAAAAAATAATTTGTAACCAAAACTTAGACATTTTTTTATAACTAAACTGTGAATATAGACCCACGTAACCACTAATTAAAATAAAAATATTAACAGCTGAATAAGAAAAAGCTTCTAAGATATTAGCAAGAAAATAATATATATCTTTTTGATTCTCGACTTTATCTAAGACTCCTCCCATACCTAAAACATGTAAATTACAAATCATCAACATAGCTATAATTCTACAGCATTCAATCCCTATATATCTTGTTTTATTTGTTACCATATCTTCCTTATCTATTATCCTATAATGTTTGTTAATCCAACGCCTTGACTTCCAACATCATATCACGAATCTGAGCTGCTAGTTCAAAGTCAAGCACTTCGACAGCTTCTTGCATTTGTTTTTCTAGTTTCTTAACTAGTTCTTTGCGCTCTTGTTTGTTGAGACTATTGATATCGACTTCTTTTTCTTCTTCCTTGGCAACTGCCTTGGTCACAGCAATCAGATCACGGATTTCTTTCTTGATTGTCTGAGGCACAATACCGTGTTCTTCATTATAGGCCATCTGGATTTTGCGACGGCGAGCAGTTTCATCGATAGCACGTTGCATAGACTGGGTAACTGTGTCAGCGTACATGATGACATGGCCTTCGCTGTTACGGGCAGCACGTCCAATGGTCTGGATGAGTCCACGCTCGTTACGAAGGAAACCTTCCTTGTCAGCATCGAGAATAGCTACTAGGCTCACTTCAGGAACGTCAATTCCTTCACGAAGGAGGTTGATTCCGACCAAGACATCAAAGACACCCAAGCGCAGGTCACGGATAATCTCTGTCCGTTCCAAGGTCTTAATATCCGAGTGCATGTACTTGACCTTGATGCCCATTTCCTTGAAGTAGTCGGTCAAGTCTTCTGCCATTTTCTTGGTCAAGGTGGTGATAAAGGTTCGTTCGTTCTTTTCAACACGGGTATTAATTTCACCTAAGAGGTCATCAATCTGTCCCATTGTCGGACGGACTTCTACCTCTGGATCCAATAGTCCTGTTGGACGAATGATTTGCTCAATCACTGTCTCAGTCTGTTCATTTTCATAGTCTCCCGGTGTCGCTGAAACGTAAACAATCTGATGAACGTGACTCTCAAACTCCTCCCGACGGAGAGGACGATTATCCAGAGCAGACGGCAAACGGAAACCGTAATTTACTAACATTTCCTTACGAGAGCGGTCACCATTATACATACCCTTGATCTGCCCCATGGTCATGTGGCTTTCATCAATCATAATCAAAAAATCATCTGGGAAGAAGTCAAGAAGCGTATAAGGAGGCTCACCTTCGCTACGACCATCCATGTGGCGTGAGTAGTTTTCAACACCGTTGGTATAGCCCATCTCACGCAACATTTCGATATCATACTCTGTCCGCTGTTTCAAACGCTGGGCTTCCAGCAGTTTTCCTTCCTTCTCAAAGACAGCTAACTGCTCCTCCAACTCGGCCTGAATCTTGGCAATGGCAACTTCCATGTGGTCGTCATTGGTCACAAAGTGAGTGGCCGGGAAAATAGCCAAATGATCCACTTCTCCCAAGACCTGACCCGTCAGCGCTTCAACTTCACGGATACGGTCAATTTCATCTCCAAAAAATTCTACTCGAAAAGCGTGCTCATCACGGGAAGCTGGGAAAATCTCTACCACATCCCCACGAACGCGAAATCTTCCCCGTTGGAAATCAATATCATTACGTTCAAACTGGATATCAACCAAGTCATTCAAGAGTTTATCACGAGAAATTTCAAGACCTGGACGCAGACTAACGACACTATCAGCGTATTCCTTGGGCGAACCCAAACCATAGATACAAGAGACAGAAGCAACGACAATGACATCATTACGCTCCAAAAGAGCCGAAGTCGCTGAGTGGCGGAGCTTGTCAATCTCGTCATTGACAGAGCTATCCTTTTCAATATAGGTATCACTAGAAGGGACATAGGCCTCAGGTTGGTAATAATCATAGTAAGATACGAAATACTCAACAGCATTTTCAGGGAAAAATTCCTTAAACTCCCCATAGAGCTGGCCTGCCAGAGTCTTATTGTGGGCAATGACCAGAGTTGGTTTATTGACTTTGGAAATGACCTGACTCATGGTATAGGTCTTCCCTGTACCAGTCGCCCCCATCAGAATCTGAGCTTTTTCTCCACCCTCGATATTATCAACCAACTGCTCGATAGCTTGGGGTTGATCTCCTGATGGTTGATATTTTGATACTAGTTTAAATTGATTATCTGTAATGCGATTGATCATAAGAATCCTCTTTCCATGTGCTATTCCTATTTTAGCATACTTATAGCATTTTCACGAAGAAAAGGACGGACCGAAGTCACATCCTTTCATTTTCTTTCTTTAATTGGTAAGCGAGATAGACAATCATCAGTAGCAAAACCAGACTTGTCATGATAGAACCTTCAATCCCAAAAGAACCACCTGATAGCCAACCTTGATTGCCTTGTGGTAAAAAGGTCATCAGCGATGTTCCTGACTGCTGACCACTAACTAAAATCCCAAAGAGATTTCCCTGAGCAAAATTCCAGGCGCCATGAATACCTGCAACACCCCAAACTGTATCTGTTTTGAGAAGGTAAAGAGACATGGCAACTCCGAATAAAAAGAGATTCACTAGAGATAGAAGTGTGAGACCAGAATTGCCCATATGAAGCAGGGTAAAGAACAGGCTAGATATAATAACAGCAAGTTTTAGATTGGTTCTTGAGGCCAATTGAGGAAGGAGCCAAGCACGGGCTACCACTTCTTCTGTTGTCCCCTGTAAAATCCAAAATGGGATAGTAAAGACGACAAAGGCAAGCGAATAAGGATTCAAGTGAATAGATTCAAAACGATATTGCCCTAATACTACTAAACCTAACAAGGTCAGAAGAAAAAGTGCCAGACCTAAACCAAATCCCTTAAGAAGATTGCTGAGGAAATTTTCTTTATAAAATCCTAAAGTTCGAATAGGTCTTTTCTCAACTTTTCTAGTCCATCTGAACACAGTGTTGAGAACGAAACCAAAGGCCAGTAAATCTAAAATTAAATGAAAGTCACTTGTTTTATCCATCAAGCTCTGCTGCAAAATCTGCAAGTATGTAGCAAAAGCTTGACCAGCCTCTCCAAAATTTCTAGCAAGTCCGATAAGAGCTAACAAACTAATACCATATAAAGTAAAAGCCACAAACTCTCCTATAAAGACAAAAACAAAGGCTAACAAGGGGCTTGTGTAAATATTTAAACTCA
>CAJZLM010000174.1:0-3314 GCA_916050595.1 Streptococcus mitis
TTGATAAGTAAACGCTAACACAAAGAATTTCCCTAACTTCTGTCTTTTGTTTTTCTTTTCTTTATATGATACAATGGAAAAAATGAATTCAAAAGGAGTTTTTTATGACTTACCCCAATCTCTTGGACCGCTTCTTAACCTACGTTAAGGTCAACACGCGCTCTGATGAACACTCTACTACTACTCCAAGTACGCAGAGTCAGGTTGACTTCGCGACAAATGTCCTAATTCCTGAAATGAAACGTGTTGGATTACAAAATGTTTATTATCTACCAAATGGTTTTGCAATTGGAACCTTGCCAGCCAACGATCCATCGTTAACACGTAAGATTGGCTTCATCTCCCACATGGATACTGCTGATTTTAATGCCGAAGGAGTCAATCCACAGGTAATTGAAAACTACGATGGTGGTGTGATTGAACTAGGGAATTCTGGTTTCAAATTAGATCCGGCTGACTTCAAGAGTCTTGAAAAATATCCAGGACAAACACTCATCACAACCGATGGAACAACCTTGCTAGGTGCTGATGACAAGTCAGGAATTGCTGAGATTATGACAGCCATTGAATATCTAACTGCCCATCCTGAAATCAAGCACTGTGAAATTCGTGTTGGTTTTGGACCAGATGAGGAAATCGGTGTTGGTGCTAATAAATTTGATGCAGAAGATTTTGATGTTGATTTTGCCTACACAGTTGATGGTGGCCCACTAGGCGAACTTCAGTACGAGACATTCTCAGCAGCTGGAGCTGAATTGCATTTCCAAGGGCGCAATGTTCACCCTGGTACTGCCAAAGGTCAGATGGTCAACGCTCTTCAGCTAGCAATTGATTTTCATAATCAACTTCCAGAGAATGACCGACCTGAGTTAACGGATGGTTACCAAGGATTCTATCATCTTATGGATGTGACTGGTAGTGTCGAGGAGGCGCGTGCAAGCTACATCATTCGCGATTTTGAAAAAGATGCCTTTGAAGCGCGTAAAGCAGCTATGCAGTCTATTGTTGATAAGATGAATCAAGAACTTGGTAGTGACCGTGTCACCCTAAACTTGACAGACCAGTATTACAATATGAAAGAAGTCATTGAGAAGGATATGACGCCAATTACCATTGCTAAAGCCGTTATGGAAGATCTGGGTATCACACCTATTATCGAACCAATCCGTGGTGGAACAGACGGCTCTAAAATTTCCTTTATGGGAATCCCAACTCCAAATATCTTTGCGGGTGGTGAAAACATGCACGGACGTTTTGAATACGTTAGCCTTCAGACTATGGAACGTGCAGTTGATACCATCATTGGTATCGTAGCTTATAAAGACTAAAAAAGACGAGGTAGCTCAGCTACTTCGCCTTTCTTTTTATTGAGCTGGTTTTTCTTGATTTCCAGTACTTGTTGTAGATTCTGTTGTTTCCTTTTCTGAAGTTGATTCAGCAGGTTTAGAATCTCCTGTGTTGCTTGGTTTGTTTTCGTCCCTTGCAGTTTCACTGTTAGATTCTGCAGCCACTGATGTTTCAGTTTCGGAACTTGTGTTCTCACCATTTGACTCGGCATTTGTCGCTGGAGTTGCTTCTTCACTTGAGCTTGATTTTGACTTGATTTCTTGATTCAAGACTAGAATAGCTTTTGTCAATTCAAGTAAAGCAGCTTTATCTTTACTCTTAGCAGAAAGTTGATCTAGTAAAGCATCTACCTTATCAAAGTCCGCATCAGAACCCTTGTTGTTTTCTAAATAAGAGTGAAGCGACATGAGAATATCGTAGAGTTTTTGATAGAGTACAAGCGTCTGAGGGTCTTGTTCAGCATTTTCCTTCTCTTGTTGAAGGGCGCTAGCGATACGAGTCAAGACATCTTTTACCTGACTGTTTACTTCATCCAAGTCCGCATCAGCCTTGTTTGTGGCAGCTTTGAGATTTTCTACTTCTTCTGCCAAGGATTGTCTGATTCCTTCTTCTTGGATTTGTTCTAAGAGTTGATTTGCCTTGCTCAAGAGGCTTTCTACTTCTTCCTTGCTAACATGATTGACATGTTCTTCAGGCATAAAGTCTCCGTACAATTCTTTCAAGAAGCCATAAATAGCTGTCTTGGCAGTTTGGTTATCAACTTTTTCAGTATCTAGAATTGTCTGAGTCGATTTAGCAGTAGTTGGTTGAGCTTTCAAAGCTTCTTCCACTTCTTGTTTTGCCTGATAGATGCTTGGGAATAGTCTGTTCAATTCTGCTGCCTTAAGGAAAGATTGAGATTGATACAAGGTCCAAGTCAACTGAGCTACTTTGTTTCGCAGTTCATCACTCAAACGACCGTCATTTACGTGTTCGTAGAAATACTTGATGTATTCAACTGTTGTAACCCCTGTTCGGTCATTAAAGTCTTGAAGAGCTTGCAGTTGTGATTCAACCGCTGCTAAACCAGCCTCATCTTTTGCCAACTTAGCTTCCTGGAGTCGAACGAGAAGGTCTTTCTTAGGAAGTCCATAAGAGTCTGTATCCAGTGTATTGATTTTATCAATCAAGGCTTGGTATTTCTTATCTAGAGCGCTTGTTTCAGTAGGTTTGACACTTTCATCAATATGGATATATTGCTTATCAAAGAGATCAAGGGTTGCAAGATAACCTGCTGTAGAGTTAGTTGCCAGTTTCTTCATGTTTTCAGTAAACTGACCTAAAGCTAACTCAATCTGTCTTTGTTCGATAGGCTTGTCTTTGTAGATACTTCTGCTATCAGCTAGAAGTTGATCCACTTTTTCCAAGACTGCCTTCTCATCAAAAGCTCCAGGTTGATAATTGGATTGTAGGGCTGGAATCTTGTTTTTCAAAGCCACTTCATATCCCTTAGTTTGAACCTTGATGTAGTGATTGTGGTCGCCATGAGGAATCACAAAACTACCATTTTCTACCTGTAAGCTATACGGAGACACGCCATCTCTCAAAGCAGTCGTGTAGAGTTCGTTTAGGAAATCAAGTTCTGGATTTCCAGTTTGGAGTGGAAGTCGAACATGTTCCTTACGAACAGCATAGGGATGGATATGAGTTGGATCGTAGGCTTGGTCTGGATTTCCAAAAACAAAGAATCCGTTTGAAATTCTAATCGCTTCAAGTGGAACGCCGTATGTCTTCGAAATATAAGCAATCTTTTCTTCATCACTAGCATCTCTTGAGAAAGACTCTACCGTTTTAGCAAGAGGTTTTACAGGCTCTGCATCATGATGTGTTTTCAAATGGTCTTGTGCAGCCTTAATTTGCTCTGCTGTCAAATCCTTCTTGAAGAAGTAATGATTATGGTCTCCGTGACTCATGACAAAACCTTGCTC
>CAJZLM010000175.1:0-3308 GCA_916050595.1 Streptococcus mitis
TTGGATTTTCCCCGTAACGACCGTCTGCTGGACGACGTGATGGCTCAACATAAGCTGCATTCCATGGCTCAGGTCCGATAGCACGAAGGAAAGTGTAAGGACTCATGGTTCCCGCACCTTTTTCGTTATCATAAGCCTGCATGAGCATACAACCCTGGTCATTCCAGTATTGTTGCAAAGTAAGGATGATTTCCTGGAAAGTCAATTTTTTAGACATTGTTTACTCCTTTAATTTGTATTATCTTTTTAAACTTATTTATCAAGCAACCAAGAAAAAGCTGGGTCCTGAAAAATATGACGTTTGGGAACAGTTTGTAAATTCTGATCGCATTCATCTATTGTACCTAATTTCAAAGCACAGACTTCTGGTATATTTTCTTGAACAGTGAAAATTTGACTATGACAGTTCTGGCAGTAATAACGCTGTTTTCCTGGAGAAGAACTATAGGAAACAAGCTTTTCTTTTCCATGCAATACTAGCTTTTCACTGCTAACTTTAGCATTAACTGTATAGGCAGACGCAGTTGCTTTCCGACAAAATGAGCAATGACAAAAAACTAATTCCGATAATTCCTCATCTAGAGTGTAGGTCACTGCTTTACATAAACAAGATCCTTTAAGCATTATGCTCCTTTCTACTTAGGCATTAGACGAATTCAAAAAGAACCGAATTTCAACACCCAAGCCTTGCGACTAGGGGCGTCAGAAACGCGGTTCCACCCTAATTTATTACTTCATTGTTTTTGAAAATACTACAGAAAGCGCCAGTTCTTTATTTTGCCCTACTTGGCTCCCACTATCCCAAGCTCGCTTGAAGAACGCCATAAGACTTTCTTTCCTGCTGACTATTATATCAAAAATTAGAAGAATGTACAATTCTTTTTATGATTTTCTAGAAATCCATATCATCAACTCGTGGAGCACCAGACTGAACAGCAATTGTTTTTAAAGTTTCTCTCTCCTCATGACTCAGTTCAATTTCAAAACAATCAAGATTAGCCTGAATACGAGACGCTGTGACAGATTTCGGAAGCGGTAAAAATCCTTCTGCCAAGCTCCAGGCCAAGGCTATCTGAGCAACAGACTTTCCGTGATTTGCTGCTATTTCTTGCACTTGCTTGCTATCAAACAGTTCTCCCTGACCAAAAGGTCCCCAAGCTTCCAATAAAATTCCTTTTTCTCGACAGTAATCTACGACTTCCTCTTGATACACACCTGGCGCCAAACGAACTTGATTGACTGCTGGAAGAATTTTTGCTGTTTCAAGCAAGGCATCCAAATGATGGGGAAGGAAATTACTAACTCCAATAGCACGGATTTTGCCTTCTTGATAGAGGTCTTCCATAGCTCTCCAAACTTCTGAATTTCGGATTTTCCATTGGTCGTTCTCTCTGAGCGGTTTTGGGTTCGGCCAATGAATCAAATACAAATCCAAATATTCCAAGCCCAGCTTCTCTAAAGACTCTGCAAAAGCCTGACGAGCTTGCTCATAGTTGTGATTTGTATTCCAAAGTTTACTGGTTACAAAAATTTCCTCACGCGGAACGCCACTATCTTGAATGGCACGACCAACGCTTTCTTCATTTTTATAAATAGCTGCCGTATCGATATGGCGATAGCCTGCCTTTAAAGCCTCTAGGACAGCTTGATAAGCAATCTCTCCATTTTCAGCTTTCCAGGTTCCAAATCCTAGAACTGGAATTGTAACACCATTATTTAAAGTATAAGATTTCATTATTTTTCCTTTCTATGAGAAGAAAATCCAAAGAGCCAAATTTTCAAGGAAAACTTTTCTCTTTAGATTTTGTGTATTATTGATTGCGGTCGTAATAGAGCTGATGAGCTTTAAGACGAGAATCTAACAAATCTGGAATTGTTACAAAGTCATAACCTTGCCCTTTCAAATAGTCAATAACCTTTGGTAAAGCATTCACTGTTTCAGCATGGATATCATGCATGAGAATAATAGAACCATTCTTGACTTCACGCTGAATTTCTGTCAAAATCGCTGCTTCATTCTTACTCTTCCAGTCCAGACTATCCACATCCCACATAATAAAGCTTAAATCTAAGCTATTGCGAATGTCGTCTGTAATGGCTCCATAAGGCGGACGCATGAGTTTAGAGCTAGAACCCAGCACTTTAGTTAGCGCATCCTCCGTATCAGTAATTTGTTTTTTTGCTTCATCAAGCGAAAGTTTTGAAAGCACTGGATGACTCCAACTATGGTTTCCAATGACATGACCATCTGCTTTCATGCGTTTCAAAATCTCTTCATTGCCAGAAACATTCTTACCTAAAACAAAGAAAGTTGCCTTGATACCATACTTAGAAAGAGTATCTAATGCTTGATTTGTTGTTGCAGGATTTGGTCCATCATCAAAAGTCAGGGCCACTACTTTACGATTTTTCTTTTCATAATAAGCCTTATATAGCTCTGCATCCTTATCTAATAAATAAGAGGACTGAATAACTTCAAAGAAACTAGATACTGGCAAGGCAATCTCATCTAGATTTTCAACTGACTGACTTGGATAAAGGATAATCTGACTATCCTTGTAATCAAAATTCCATGCAGACAAGTCTTGGTCAGAGAAGCCTTTAACAACTTGATCAATCTTTTCTTGCTCCAATTTCTTATCCTGTAAGAAAGTGGTGATTTCTTTTAACAACTGCTCTTTGGCTTTACTAGCATCTGAAAATAATTGATCAAGTGTAAAAGGTTTACCATCTTCTGTCAAATGTACTTTTGCCAGACTAGTTTTTTCAGTCTCTTCAACTTTTGAAGAAGTTAAATCATAGACTTGTTTCACCACACTTCGGTTGACAATCCCTTTTAAAGTTGAATCCTGTTTCTCCGTATAATAAAAAACCAGATTTTCCTTGTCTTCCAGATTTTCCTTAATATCCTGTATCATGATTTCTTTTACAGATGAAATCACTTGCTCCCCTTGGAGAGGATAATAGGCAATTACTTCTGCTTGTCCCTTACGAAAATGATCTTTCTGATTTCCCTCACTTAATTGATCATCTTTCTCTTTCTTGAGAGATTCAATCCTTTGTTCAAAACTTTGCTTTGTATATACTTTGTATCCAATCATTGAACCAAGGACGCAAATACTTACTGAAAAGATAGCTACCATGGCTATTAAACCGATTCTCTTTTTATCGTGCTCAACACGTTTTGCTCTACTTTTATCCATAGAGATATCATATCAAATTCAGGCTATAATTTCAATTATTTTAGAGGAAATAGTATATTAAAAAGAGGGGAACTCCCTCTTAAAATCTTATTTTACTGCTTCTTT
>CAJZLM010000176.1:0-3290 GCA_916050595.1 Streptococcus mitis
GTGTGAGAGTGTTTTGTGTCCTCTCGGTGTGTGAGACGGTCCCATGTCCTCTCTGTGTGATGCATATGATTGCACTAGAAGAAAAAATTACAACCTTACCAACCCTCTTCGTTGAAAAACGAGATGGGAGACGTGTTGTATTTGATGTGGACAAGATTGATAAGGCTCTCCACAAGGCGGCTGACAAGGTTATGGATGTGACACCCTTGGTTGAAAAACGCCTAAATGCTCTGACTGAGCGAATTGTCACAGAAATTCATAGTCGCTTTCCACAGGGGGTTAAGATTTACGAAATTCAAAATATCGTAGAACATGAACTCCTTGAAGCCAAAGAATATGCGCTGGCTGAGGAGTATATCACTTATCGGACACAGAGGGATTTTGAGCGCTCGAAAGCGACAGATATCAACTTTAGCATCCATAAACTTCTCAACAAAGACCAGGCAGTTGTCAATGAAAATGCTAATAAAGACAGTGATGTCTTTAACACTCAGCGTGATTTGACAGCAGGGATTGTTGGGAAATCAATCGGACTGCAAATGCTTCCTAAGCATGTAGCCAATGCCCATCAAAAAGGGGATATCCACTATCACGATTTGGACTACAGTCCTTATACACCTATGACCAACTGCTGTTTGATTGATTTCAAGGGGATGTTGGAGAATGGTTTTAAGATTGGAAATGCAGAGGTAGAAAGTCCCAAGTCTATCCAGACTGCGACAGCTCAGATTTCTCAGATCATCGCCAACGTTGCTTCTAGCCAGTACGGGGGCTGTTCAGCTGACCGTATTGATGAGGTCTTGGCGCCTTATGCAGAGAAGAATTACCAAAAACATCTCAAAGATGCAGAAGAGTGGGTTTTGCCTGAAAAACAGGAAGATTACGCTTGGAAGAAAACGCAAAAAGATATCTATGATGCCATGCAATCTCTTGAGTATGAAATCAACACCCTCTTCACTTCGAATGGCCAAACGCCCTTTACTTCGCTAGGTTTTGGTCTAGGAACCAATCGTTTTGAGCGAGAAATTCAAAAGGCAATTTTAAACATTCGTATCAATGGGCTTGGTTCGGAACACCGCACAGCTATCTTCCCTAAACTTATCTTCACGCTTAAAAGAGGACTCAACTTAGAGGAAGGGACACCCAACTACGACATCAAGCAGTTGGCTCTAGAGTGCGCAACCAAACGGATGTACCCAGATGTTTTGTCCTATGATAAGATTGTTGACTTGACAGGTTCTTTCAAAGTTCCTATGGGCTGCCGTTCTTTCCTTCAAGGATGGAAGGATGAAAATGGTGTAGAAGTCAATTCAGGCCGTATGAATCTGGGTGTTGTGACGGTTAACCTCCCTCGTATTGCTCTTGAGTCTGAGGGCGACATGAATAAGTTCTGGGAAATCTTCAACGAGCGGATGAATATCGCTGAAGATGCTCTTGTTTATCGTGTCGAACGCACTAAAGAGGCGACACCAGCGAATGCTCCTATCCTTTATCAGTACGGTGCTTTTGGCCATCGTCTAGGTAAAGAAGAAAGTGTTGACCAGCTCTTTAAGAATCGTCGTGCGACAGTTTCGCTGGGCTATATCGGCTTGTATGAAGTAGCGACAGTCTTCTTTGGAAATAGCTGGGAACACAATCCAGAAGCCAAGGAATTCACGCTAGACATTATTCGAGATATGAAACGCCGTGTAGAAGAGTGGTCTGACCAATACGGTTATCATTTCTCTATCTACTCAACACCATCTGAAAGTTTGACAGACCGTTTCTGTAGACTAGATACAGAGAAGTTTGGTTCTATTCCTGATATTACAGACAAGGAGTACTACACCAACTCTTTCCACTACGATGTTCGTAAAAATCCAACACCGTTTGAAAAATTGGACTTTGAGAAAGTCTATCCAGAAGCAGGTGCGTCAGGTGGTTTCATCCATTATTGTGAGTATCCAGTCCTTCAGCAAAATCCTAAAGCCTTGGAAGCTGTTTGGGATTATGCCTATGACCGTGTGGGCTATCTTGGGACCAATACTCCAATAGACCGTTGCTACAAGTGTGACTTTGAAGGGGATTTTGAACCAACTGAGAGGGGCTTTGCTTGTCCTAACTGTGGCAATAGCGACCCTAAAACAGTAGACGTTGTTAAACGGACTTGTGGCTATTTAGGCAATCCTCAAGCGAGACCTATGGTCAATGGGCGTCACAAGGAAATCGCAGCGCGTGTCAAACATATGAATGGCTCAACGATTAAAATAGCTGGCCATCAAGTAACAAATTAGAAAGAAATGAAATGGGAAAATATCAATTAGACGATAAGGGGCGCGCACAAGTGACCCGTTATCACGAGAAACACTCTAAAGGTGGAGCTGGTAAAAAAGAACGCTTGCTCAACCTCAGAGAACAATTTTTAAACAAGAACAAGAAAAAATAAAAGTGAGAGTCAGCTCTCGCTTTTCTCTTAGTGGGAGGTAAGGATGGAATTACGCAGACCAAGATTAGCAGATAAAGAAACAGTTTTAGAGATGATGGCAGAGTTTGAAAAGAACCAATCAGCCCATGATGGAGGATTTTGGGATACAGAGAACTTTGTGTATGAAGAGTGGTTGGAAACAAATATGCAAAAAGAGATGGGAATAAACTTGCCTGAAAATCGTGTTCCTTCTATTCAATTTGTATCATTTGATGATGTAGGTCGTGCTCTAGGATTTTTGAATCTGCGATTGAGACTGAATGAGGGATTATTGAATTATGCTGGCCACATTGGCTACTCCATTCGTCCATCAGAAAGAGGCAAAGGTTATGCTAAAGAAACTCTTTGTCAGGGCTTGCAAATTGCTAAGGAAAAGAACATCAAGAAAGCTCTGGTGACCTGTAGCGTGAATAATCCTGCTAGCAGAGCAGTCATTCTAGCAAATGGTGGGCTCCTTGAAGATGTTCGTAATGGAGTTGAGCGTTATTGGATAGAGGTAGCGAATGAATAATCCAAAACCACAAGAATGGAAAAGCGAGGATCTCAGTCAAGGGCGTATTATTGATTACAAGGCCTTCAACTTTGTGGATGGAGAGGGTGTGCGTAACTCTCTCTATGTATCAGGCTGCATGTTTCACTGCGAGGGGTGCTATAATGTTGCGACTTGGTCTTTCAATGCAGGCATTCCTTATACAGCAGAGTTAGAAGAACAGATTATGGCAGATCTTGCCCAGCACTATGTTCAAGGCTTGACCTTACTGGGAGGGGAGCCATTCCTCAATACGGGCATTCTCTTGCCTCTGGTTAAACGCATTCGTAAGGAATT
>CAJZLM010000177.1:0-3268 GCA_916050595.1 Streptococcus mitis
TTTGTGAAATCAATTTCAAATATTTTTTATTTCACAAGCTTGATTGGAAGAGGAGCTTGGAAAGAGATAGATTTTCTGGTAAGCGCTTACTTTTAGATGCTAACAATACCTCCTTTGATAAGGAGGCTTTATTTTTGTTGAAAAACGCCTTGTTTAAAAGTCCCTTCATAAACAACTTCTTGTTCTGTTGTTAGTTTCCCTTTTCCTTCAGCCTGACCATTTACAAAATCACCTTCGTAGGTCCAGCCTTCTTTAGATTGAAAGGTACCTTTTCCGTTGAAGGCTCCATTGTTGAAGCCACCAGTATATTGGTCTCCATTTTGGAAGGTGATGGTTCCTTGGCCATTCATTTTACCACGTACAAGACTGCCGTCGTAAACAATCGTTCCATTATCAAGCTTTAGAACGCCTTTTCCGGGAATATTTAGAAAAAAGACGAGTACGGCACAAAAAACAATGGTAACTACTGCCAAAAGCTCTAAACGTGGACGAGTCAGATAGACACGATACTTGTCGTAAAAATTCTTAAGATTTTCCATCTTCACTCTCCTTCTCTAAACGTTCTAACCATGCTTGACACCCCTCTTGAACACGCTGATAGGTTTCCTCAAAATCTCCTGTATACCAAGGATCTGGAACACTTTCAGATGCAAATGAGTAAATCTTATCTTGACAGTCTACTGGACACATCTGACGTAGGTCAGAAACATTTGAAGCGTCCATTCCGATAATATAATCAAAGGCTTCAAAATCTTCCTTACTAATCTGAAGCGATGTCTTGCCTTTATCATAAGGAATCTGATACTGTTGAAAAATCCCTTGACTTCCCTTATGAATCGGATTACCATGTTCCCAAGAGGAAGTCGCTCGACTTTGGATTTCATAATTATCTGTCATTGATTTCATAACAAACTCGGCCATAGGGCTGCGACAAATATTTCCCAAACAGACAAAGACTAGTTTTTTCATCCCATTTCCTTTCTTTTACAGAAAAACGGGAGTTAATAATCCCGTCTTATTTTTCAATTGCACCTTCGAGTGAAGCTGTTTCTTTCAGCGGTAATACTGTCTTGATAGCAGCTAGTTCAAAAGTCAAGTAAACTCCATCTACATCAAGAACAATCGTTCTCTTCTCAGTATCTACTTCATCGACTGTTCCGTAAAGTCCACCGATTGTAATCACTTCATAGCCTTTTTGCAGTTTATTTAAGCTTTCCATACGTTTTTGTGCTTGTTTCTTTTGAGAGCGTTGCATAAAGAACATCAAGCCCAACATCGCTACAAGCATAATTAAAAATGTATAATTTGGATTCATTGTCTTCTCCTTTGTCTTTTACATAGGACTACTATATCAAATTTCAGCTACTTTTACAAGATTGTACCTTGCTTTTCTAGTAAGAAAAAACCAGAGCTTGCGCCCTGATTTTTAGAATTATTTCAAGTTTTGAACGACTTTTACAAGATTTTCTACAGTAAAGCCATATTCTGCCAATACTTTTGGTGCTGGGGCAGATGCTCCGAAGGTATCAATACCGAGAACGGCACCATCGAGACCAACATATTTGTACCAGTTTTGAGTTGCACCCATTTCGACTGCAACACGACGGCGAACTGCATTTGGAAGAATTTCTTCCTTGTAAGCCACATCTTGTTTATCAAAGACATCTGTAGATGGCATGCTGACTACGCGGACTTTTGCACCTTGACTAGCCAATTCTTTGGCAGCTGAGACAGCAAGATTGACCTCTGAACCTGTCGCAATCAAGATGGTATCAAAGTCTGCTGCATTTTCATAGACAACATAGGCACCTTTTGCAACCTTGTCGAAGTCTGTTCCTTCTTCAACAGTCAAGTTTTGACGTGTCAAGACAAGGGCAGTTGGTGTTTTTTCACTTGTCACTGCAAGGTACCAAGCCGCTTGCGTTTCACGCGCATCTGCTGGACGGAAAACATTTAGATTTGGCATAGCACGAAGACCTGCTAAGTGCTCAACTGGTTCGTGAGTCGGACCGTCTTCCCCAACCGCAATAGAATCGTGGGTAAAGACATAAGTCACAGGAAGTCCTTGTAAGGCTGACAAGCGAACAGCTGCCTTCACATAGTCAGAGAAGACGAAGAAAGTTCCACCGTATACACGAAGTCCACCGTGAAGGGCCATCCCGTTCAAGATAGTTCCCATTGCAAATTCACGAACACCAAACTGAATGTTACGGTTCAAGCGATTAGTATCGTCTTGAAGTCCGTCAGTCTTGATATAAGTCATGTTTGAGTGAGCTAGGTCAGCTGATCCACCTAAGAAGGTTGGTAACTTAGCTGCCACAACGTTCAAAGCATCCTGACTCGAGTTACGAGTTGCTTGAGAGAAGCCATTTTCTAATGCTGGGAAGTCTGCTGGAGTCACTTCAACTGGATCACGTCCATCGATGATGGCTTCTACTTCTGCAGCCAGTTCTGGATGAGCCTCTTTATAGTCAGCAACTAATTTAGTCCAAGTTTGATAAGCTGATGCACCACGGTCTGCAACATGTTCTTTGAAATCAGCATATACTTGTTCTGGGATTTCAAATGGTTCGTAGTCCCAACCAAGGGCTTGACGAGTTGCTGCAGTTTCATCTGCTCCAAGAGGAGCACCGTGTACAGCATTAGTTCCTTGTTTGTTTGGAGAACCATATCCAATAACAGTCTTCACTTCAATCAAAGATGGTTTTCCTGAAGCTTTAGCTGTTTCGATAGCAGCATGGATTGCTTCTAAATCTGTTCCATCTTCAACCAAGGCAGTATGCCAACCGTAGGCATTGTAACGGTCACGAACACTTTCTGTAAAGGAATCCTTTGTCTCACCATCCAAGTTGATATCATTTGAATCATAAAGAACAACCAACTTGTCTAGTTTTTGCAGACCTGCGTATGAAGCCGCCTCGCTTGAGACACCTTCCATCAAGTCTCCGTCTCCACAGATAACATAAGTATAGTGGTCAAAGATATTGTAGCCTTCGCGGTTATATTTGGCTGCCAAGAAACGTTCTGCCTGGGCAAAACCAGTGGCAGTTGAAATCCCTTGACCTAGGGGACCTGTTGTAGCATCAATTCCTGCTGTATGGCCAAATTCTGGGTGACCTGGTGTTTTTGAACCCCATTGACGGAAGCTCTTGATCTCATCCATGCTGACATCTTCAAAACCAGAAAGATGAAGAAGGGCATAAAGGAGCATTGAACCATGGCCTGCTGAAAGAATAAAGCGGTCACGGTTAATCCAGTTTGGTTGAGC
>CAJZLM010000178.1:0-3230 GCA_916050595.1 Streptococcus mitis
AACTTTTTAGTGATTATTTGTCAACTTTCTATTAATTTTTAAAAACAAAATGATATCATTTAGATATCAAATAACAGAGGTCATTCTTATGACTGAAAAACTAATCAATTCATAAACAAATGGTGTATTAGCATTGATTCTCATTGAGTTGACAATCGTACTTGGTATCTTTATATTTAAAATGGGTGTTGGTTCGGAAAACATTTTTGGAATTATTATCGGACCTTTACTAATCGTAATTGCAACGCTAACTCATGCTGGTTTAAAAGTTGTCAAACCTCAGGAGGCTATGGTTCTGACACTCTTTGGTAACTATACAGGTACCATCAAAGAACCTGGCTTTTACTTTGTCAATCCCTTCAGCGTAGCAGTCAACCCTGCAAACCACACTCGACTTGGACAAAGTGGTGATGTTAGCACAAAATCTCCTTTTTTAGGAGCTAAATCATCAAATGACAATGACTGCTTAGGAAATCCTTGAAGCACGTATCACTTACCTAGCTTATGCTACAGAAATTACTACCATTATTGATGCCCGTAAGATGATTGTAGATGGTGCTGTAGGAATGGTTGAAATGGCACTAGAACGTCTCAATGAAGGGGAATTGGTAGAGCTTGACGAAGAACGAAAAGCTGCCATGGTTTCAAATCTCCTAGTCGTTCTCTGTGGCAATCATGATGCACAACCAATTGTCAACACAGGAAGTCTTTACTAGAGATGGCTGAAGCTAAAAAAAAGCAGATCCCCCTTCGACTCTCAACAAAGTTATACGCTGCACTCGCATCATGGGCAGAAAATGACTTTCGTTCAGTCAATGGGCAAATCGAATATCTCCTCACAGAATGTGTCAAACAACGGAAGAAAGACGGAAAATACGTATCAGAAACCATTGACGAACCATTTGAGATTGATATTTAACACCTTCTCCTGTCTGCTAGGTCGGATAGGAGAATTTTTTCATCTTTTTTTGTCAAGTAACTTTACTTTACAAAAAAAATGTGTTATCCTAGTATGGTTGATGAAAATCAGTAGATTGAATCGAATATAAATACCTAAAGGAGAAATCAAAATGGCAGTACCTGCACGTCGCACTTCAAAAGCGAAGAAAAACAAACGTCGTACACACTACAAAGTAACAGCTCCATCTGTAAACTTTGACGAAACTACTGGAGATTACTCACGTTCTCACCGTGTATCACTTAAAGGATACTACAAAGGACGTAAAATCGCTAAAGCTGCATCAGCTGAATAATAGAAGGGAGATACCATGCGCGTAAATATTACACTTGAACACAAAGAATCTGGTGAACGCTTGTACCTTACTTCTAAAAACAAACGTAACACTCCAGACCGTCTTCAATTGAAGAAATACTCACCAAAACTTCGCAAACACGTTGTGTTTACAGAAGTTAAATAAGCATACCTAACTCAAAACGCCTTACTGGGCGTTTTTTGCTTTATTAGTTAGCAATCTATAGCTTTTCAGGAGAGATTTATGGCGTTTTATCTTTGGATGTTCCCTCTACTTTTTATCTTTCACGATATGGAAGAAATTATCGGTCTTGTCCCTTGGATTCATCTCAACGAAACCTTGCTAGCTCAAAAGGCTCCAGCTATTCTCAAGATTCACAAAGGAATTACAACAGAGGGATTTGCCCTTGCTGTTTTTGAGGAGTTTATCATTGTCTTATCCATCACTTTATTAGCGTATTTTAGTCAATCTAGAGCGCTCGAATTAGTTTGGTTGGGTGGATTTGTAGCCTTTGCACTTCATCTCTTTCTCCATATTGGACAATCAATTCTTCTTCGCAAGTATATACCTGCTCTGATCACTTCTATCCTTTGTTTTCCTATCAGTGCTTATTTGATTACAGACATTGTACATTTGTGGCGAGTTTCGACTAGCGAATTTTTCCTATTTTCACTAGTCGGTTCAGGCATCGTCGTCATCAATCTCCTCTTTGCTCTCTGGCTTGGGAAAAAGTATTCCGCCTGGCTTGTCCACAAAAACAAATAAAATCCCCTGCAAATCTACATTACAAGGGACTTGTGTATTATTCTTGTACTTCTTTCTGGGCGGCCTTGCCTTGGTCTAGAAGGGCTTGGACGATTTTCTCATCGCGTAGTTTGACAGAATCGTTGATCATTTCTGCGGACTTGACGATAGTTGTTTCTAGTTGGGCACGTTTCTGGCGTCCCAATTCAATGGCAGCAACGATACCTTGGTTTTGTGCAACCAGACTTTCAGCCAGTTTGGTAACAGATTCGACAGCGACTGTCGGGCTTTGGGCAATTCTTTCCATCTGCGGAATCACTTCCTTACTGGTTTCAGCTAACATCTGAAGGGCAGCATTATTGGCATTGACAATGGCATCTGCCACGACACCTGATTTCATGGATTGTTGCAAAATACCAAGTTGGGCAATGGAAAGCTTCATTGTTGGAATCGTATTGCGACGAAGCATGCCCAATTTTTGGCGCATATCAGATGACACCTTCACAAGATTACGCATCTGAGGTGTTGTTGCCCAGGCAACATAGAGACGGCTGACATACTCAGTGTGTTGTTGTTCAAGGGTATTAACCACTTCAGCCATGCGGGCCAATTCTTGTGACTTGGTTTGGTATTCTACCGTACTTGTATCGAGTTGGTCAGCTTGGGCCTTCAGTTCGGCAGCGCGTTTGCCAGCTTCTGTCTGGCTGGCTTCGATAAAGGAAATCACTCCCACTAGATTTTCAATGGATTTGGTATTGTCCTCAATCAACATCTCAGCAGAGACGATATTTCGAGCTAGCACATCTTCTTGCTTGACCACTGCAGCTGCCATACCATCAAGCTTTTGCTCTACTGTTTTTGAGTCAAAGTAAAATTCCTGTAGCGTATTTTTACTCTTGTTAAACAATCGTTGCAAAAAGTTTGGCTTCTCTTCTAACTCAGCAATTTCAGCGTTCTTGTATTTGACTACAAAGCCTTGCAACTCACGGTTGGTATTCTTGAGAAGATCATCTACTTGGGGAATCTGCAGTTTCTTTTGTTCTGACAAGATACGATTGACCGTATTGTTCACACCTTCGACAGCAGATTGTCCAAAATCTAAGAGAGCATTTTGATTGTTGACAAACTGGTCTACCAATTGGGGCACGTGCGCCTTGATTCCTTCTTGCTGCTCAGGGCTCAACTTTTCAAGGAAGGTCAAGGTCTTGTCTGAGCCAGTATTTGTCTCGATGA
>CAJZLM010000179.1:0-3229 GCA_916050595.1 Streptococcus mitis
AGGAAACTAGCCGCAGGTTGCTCAAAACACTGTTTTGAGATTGCAGATAGAACTGACGAAGTCAGTAACATATATACGGCAAGGCGACGTTGACGTGGTTTGAAGAGATTTTCGAAGAGTATAAATAGTAAACAAAAAGGAGCGCTGAGCTCCTTTTCTTGATGATTATAAGGTTTTTTCTTGTTCTCTCACCACCAGCAAATCGACCTTAGCATGGCGGAGGATGTATTCAGATGAAGAGCCGACCAAGAGGCGCTCAAAGGCGTTGAGACCAGTTGCGCCAACAAGGATGAGGTCCACTTCTTCAGCATCTGGAATAGTACGTGCTAAGAGGGTTTTTGGATTTCCCATTTCAATGACGATATGAACATCTGCCACACCAGCATCTTTAGCACGTTTTTCGTACTCTTTCATCAGACTTTCAGCGTCGACTTGGAGTTCTTCGTAAACTTCAGCATCAAAGGTGGATACGCTTTGGAGTGCGCGTGTGTCAATGACATGTGCGATGGTGAGTTTAGCGTCGTTTCGTAGAGCAGAATGAACTCCCTTGACAAAAGCCAAGTCTGCTTCTTTAGAACCATCGATTGCGACCATGATATTTTGGTAACGTTGTGCCATAATGAAACCTCCTGAAATTTTCTTACTATAATTGTAAACCTTTTCACTATAGAAGTAAAGCAAAAAAAGTATTTTTCAAAAGAATGTTAGCGATTAAAATCTATATAAATATATGATAAAATAAAAGAAAAGATAGCAGGAAAGAAGTGAAGGGAGGGAGAATGATGAAAAACTCTTTTCAAGAATCAAAAAAATCAAATTTCCTTTATTATGGAATCATCCTAGTTTCAGTCTTGCTAGAAGTTATCATGATCTGGCAATTAGAGAGACTGGTATCCCTTCTTTATCCAGGTTTTATCGGCT
This sequence comes from Streptococcus mitis, assembly GCA_916050595.1. Taxonomy (GTDB): domain Bacteria; phylum Bacillota; class Bacilli; order Lactobacillales; family Streptococcaceae; genus Streptococcus; species Streptococcus mitis_CY. The sequence continues at coordinate 922 of CAJZLM010000179.1, forward strand.
TTTTAGTCTTTCATGTACTCTACCATCTACTCTTATTCCTAGTTGCAAAACGAAGTGGGCGTTGGGATTACTTGATGATATGGGGACTTTTCCTCATGTTCAATCTTCTTTATGACTCCTTTTTAGGCTTGCTTTTTCTAGGTTTATCTTTTGGTATGTGATGTGACTTTCGCAAAATACCTGCTATCTCCCCTGTCTTGGCCTCGCTTTTAGCGAGGTTTTTCTTCTATCTTAATCTAGTAAAACATTTCAGTAAACTTGTCGCATTTTCTTTCTAGTGGTATAATGTTACTATCCTGATGAATTGAGGAAACAAGATGAAAGAATATAACAAGTCTAGTAAGTTAGAGCATGTTGCTTATGATATCCGTGGTCCTGTTTTGGAAGAAGCCATGCGGATGCGAGCAAACGGAGAAAAAATTTTACGTCTGAATACAGGAAATCCAGCAGAATTTGGCTTTACAGCGCCAGATGAGGTCATTCATGACTTGATTATGAATGCGCGTGATAGTGAAGGTTATTCTGACTCCAAAGGGATTTTCTCAGCCCGTAAGGCTATCATGCAGTATTGCCAATTGAAGAAATTCCCAAATGTAGATATTGATGATATCTACCTTGGAAATGGTGTCAGTGAGCTGATTGTCATGTCCATGCAGGGACTTTTGGACAATGGGGATGAAGTCTTAGTGCCAATGCCAGACTATCCTCTCTGGACAGCAGCTGTCAGCCTAGCTGGAGGAAATGCCGTTCACTATATCTGTGATGAAGCTGCAGAATGGTATCCTGATATTGACGATATCAAGTCAAAAATCACGTCCAATACCAAGGCAATCGTCCTTATCAATCCAAACAATCCAACTGGAGCCCTTTATCCTAAGGAACTCTTGTTGGAGATTATTGAGATTGCCCGTCAAAACGATTTGATTATCTTTGCGGATGAAATTTACGACCGCATGGTAATGGATGGACATGTGCATACGCCTGTGGCGAGCTTGGCACCAGATGTCTTCTGTGTCAGCATGAATGGTTTATCAAAATCCCACCGTATTGCTGGCTTCCGTGTAGGTTGGATGGTCTTGTCTGGACCTAAGACACATGTTAAAGGCTATATCGAAGGGCTCAATATGCTGTCCAATATGCGCCTTTGCTCTAACGTTTTGGCCCAACAAGTCGTACAAACTTCCTTGGGTGGTCACCAATCAGTTGATGAATTGCTCCTTCCTGGTGGACGAATTTACGAGCAAAGAAACTTCATCTACAATGCCATTCAAGATATTCCAGGTTTGTCTGCCGTTAAACCCAAGGCTGGACTCTATATCTTCCCTAAAATCGACCGCAATATGTACCGTATCGATGATGATGAACAGTTTGTCCTTGATTTCTTGAAGCAGGAAAAGGTTCTCTTGGTTCATGGTCGAGGCTTTAACTGGCAGGAACCAGACCACTTCCGTATCGTTTACCTTCCTCGTGTTGATGAACTAGCCCAAATCCAAGAAAAGATGACTCGATTCTTAAAACAGTATCGTAGATAGGGCTTACATTCGAAAAAGCTGGAAACATTTGCCTAGAGCTATTGACAAAAGTGAAAGAATCAGATAGAATAGTAAAGTATGTTTAGTAACTGATCACTTTATAGCCGGCTAAACGAATACAAAATCTATGAGGAGGTATTCATCGTGAAACGTACTTATCAACCAAGTAAACTTCGTCGTGCGCGCAAACACGGATTCCGTAACCGTATGTCAACTAAAAACGGTCGTCGCGTATTGGCAGCTCGTCGTCGTAAAGGACGCAAAGTTTTGGCTGCATAATCCAAACGAACCATAACAAAAATCAGTAGGAACTCGAGTCTACTGATTTTTATTTTTGTAAAAAAGTTCAAAAAGGCTTTATATTTTTGCTCAAATAGTGTATAATATTTCACATACTGTAAAAAATGGAGAATAATCATGAAGAAATCAAAAGTTATGCTTTTTGGAGCTATGGCTTTGACAGCAGGTCTAGCTCTAGCAGCATGCGGGTCATCCCAATCAAGCAATGCAGACAAGACATACTCTTATATCTTTGTCAGCAACCCTGATACCTTGGATTACATTACCTCTACACGAGACTCTACATCTAGTATCACAACCAACTTGATTGATGGGTTGTTGGAAAATGACCAGTATGGCAATCTCATCCCATCTATGGCTGAGTCATGGACAGTGTCAAAAGATGGCTTGACTTACACTTATAAGATCCGTCAGGGAGCTAAATGGTACACTTCTGAAGGAGAAGAATATGCGGACGTAACAGCTCATGACTTTGT
>CAJZLM010000180.1:0-3216 GCA_916050595.1 Streptococcus mitis
CCTACTCAATCCTCTTTCAGTCCGTAAAGTGCGAATCCGTTTCCCTATTTCCAAATTACTCATAATACGCCTCTTTAAATTATAATTTGACATCCAAATAACTGTATTCGTTTTCATTTTAACATATTTGTTCCATTTATCAGATAGAAAAAACACATTCCTCAATTTTTAATGACGTGCTTTCTATATGAACAGACGACAATAGCGAAGCCGTCCGACTGACATTTTGAAAAAATGTCTCGCTCGGATTTGAGCGACAAAGAGAAAACTTGGGGTTCGAGTTTTCTCTTTTTTCGTGCGTTCATTCGCACGAATTTGCTCTCTGCAAGAGTCCCTCGGAGGAGCGTTTGCGTTTTGACGAACCGCTAGGTTTGTCAAAACAGCATAAACGTTACTCTTTTGTCAAAAGAGTAACAGAAAAGCTATAATAAAACCAAGCGTTGCTTAATTTTATTATAGCTAGAATCGAGCAAGCAATAGACTTTGTCGGCTTGCTCGTCCTCCCAAAAGGGGAGGACAAGAGGGAGGGAATTTGGATGGTACAAATGAGCATTTCTTTTAAAACAAGTACCAAGATGACGAGTATCAAACACAACAATCGAGATTTGACAGAAGAAGAATTTAAACAGCCTCAACACCAACATATTGACCAAGATAAAATCCACGAGAATATTTACATCAAACAAGAACCCATCAAAGAGGCCTATGAAAAGATTTTCGGTTCTGCCCTTGAAGAATATAATTCAAAACAAACTCGGAAGGACAGACGGATAGAGGACTACTTTCAGCATGTCAAAAAGAGTAAAACCTTAGACTTACAGAGAGAATTTATTGTCGGAATCGGTGATAAGTATGACTGGGATAGAATTAAAAACAGTACAGAAGCAAAGCGATGGGTGGGGGAGAAATTAGCCGAGTATGTAGAGGAGTTCCAGGAAAGACACCCTCACTTGTATATCTACAATGCAGCAGTTCACCTGGACGAAAAAGGGCATCCTCATGCTCATTTCAATATCATTCCAGTTGCAGAGGGATACAAAAAGGGCTTGAGCATCCAACCTAGTTTCAAAAAAGCTCTCCAGAACGAAGGGAATTTTGAAAAAGGTCGCCATCAGCTACGAGTATTCAAAGAGCAAGAAGTCAAAATTTTATCTGAGAAGATGAAGTCATTAGGGATTGAACGAAAACTAGTCGGGACAAATGACATCAAAGATATGCGTGAATACAAGCGACTGGTAAGAGAACTTGAAAAAGAGAAAGAAGCAATCTCGGAGGAAGTTCACAAGCACAGAGAACAGGCTTTAGATGAACTTTTGGAAGTAGAAGACGAAATTAAAGCCAATAGAGAAACACTGAGCAAACTGAAAGATTCTATTCAGGAAAAAAGGGAGGAGTCGGCTCAGCTCTCTTTAGAGGGCGAAAAAACGCTCTCTAACTTACAAGATAGGGTAAAAGGTCTAGAATGTGAAAAGAGGGGCTTAGAATCGAAAATAGAGGCCAAATCGGGCGAGTTAGTGCGACTGGACGAAAAAATAGAGCAACAAAAGAGTTTTTTTGAACAATTTATCAAGAGAATATACTCTCAATCCATTGCCAAGTGAAAAAGAGCGAAGTTATTTTCTTGAAGTGTTAGAAAAGGCTAAAAAGACGATTACAGGGAAAATAACCTTCGATTTTGATTTCGTGAGCCAGTTAAAAAATTATATCCATTTGGGCAATGAAAAAATTCAAGGCCTGATTTCTCAAAATATCCTTTTGAGAAGGCAGCTAGAGATGAAAGATACGGAACTAGGAAAAGTAAAGTTTGATTTGAAGTTAGCAGAAGCCAAAACTAAAGGCTTTGATGACAAATTTAAGATTTACAAAGAAAAAGCGGATATCCTAGATAAACTTTCAGATGTTTTGACTGAAAAAGAAATAGAATCGTTGAATGACAGAATAATAGCTTCAGAATCAAGCAAAACTTTCTCAGTAGACAGAGATTTTCAAGGACCAGAGCTTTGAGCGATTTATGCCGAGAAAACTTTTGACAATAAGCGGTGACAGAGTACGCTGGGACGTGCCGATCCGAAAGGCTTTAGCGTTTCGGACGGACACGGACAAAAGACGGCAGTCACTGGTTACTTGTTGTCAAAAGGAAATTGGAATAAAGTAAGCGGACATGATATAATAGCAAAGTCGCTAGTTCTTCCACTAAGTAACGCGAACTTAGATTGGAGGTGAGCGTTTTGAAGACTTTCCTCGAACTTGTTTTGATTCCTTTTGCGGTTGGCGTTGCTGCAGAAGTAGTTGCTGATTGGCTTATTCAGTACATCAAAAACAAAAGCGACAAAAAATAGCCTGAGTTCTCTTGAGAACAAAAAAGAAAGACAGTAGTTCCAGCTACTGTCTTTTTTGCGTTTTGCTATTCGTTTCCTCGAACTATAGCGTTTATATAATTATATCACGTGGGTGGGCACGTGTCAAAAAGATAGACACATAGGAGAGTTTTAGAGACGTTCTTTCCTATTGTTCATCATTTCCTAGAAAGTCATATATGTCTGTCTGCCCTGGTACTACATCAGGCTCGCTAGATTTATCTAGTTTCCCTAAAAGTTCCCATTTTTTGGCTTCTAGCTTAGCTCTTCCTTCTTCAATTTCTTTTTTCTTCTGGGCGATTTCTGCTTTTGCTTCTGGAGTTTCCAAAGTGCCTTGTGACTCGTGGAATTCAATCAACATATCGATAATTTTTGGGTCAAGTGGGTTTACGTAATCTGGGTTGCTCCACTTCGGAACGTTGCTTTTCTTAGCAGCTTTTTTAGATGGTTTTTTAGCTATAGCTTTAGGCTTGTCGTACTTATTAGGGTCATAGGCTTCTGTGACTTCTTTTTGCCAAGTGAACTCGTACCCCAAAACAGGGTTCCCACGCTTGTTTGACTTGATTTTTTTAACTTTAAGACTTACAAAATAGGGAGAAAGTTGCTCTTTAATAGGTTTGATCACTGCTCTATCAATTTCACTAGACTTATAGCTAGAGGGCATGTCGAGTATCCTTTTTAGGTCATCTATAGCAAATTCTTTTTTACCAACTGTTCTCCATTGTTTAAGGAGACGATACATTGTTTTTGCGTAAGTTGATCGAATGCTAGTAAACTCTTCAAGTTCATATCGTGTAAATTGAGTTTCTAGTTTGTTTAGAATGTAATCAAAATTAGACGATACTTTAACCTCAACTAT
>CAJZLM010000181.1:0-3209 GCA_916050595.1 Streptococcus mitis
CAAGCAGAGCAATCTCTTCTTGAATTAACAGTAGCAGGTACCAAGCACGCTATCAATATGGTAGAGTCTGGTGCCAAAGAATTGTCAGAAGAAATCATGCTGGAAGCCCTTCTTAAAGGGCACGAAGCAGTCAAAGAATTGATTGCCTTCCAAGAAGAAATCGTTGCTGCTGTCGGTAAGGAAAAAGCAGAAGTAGAATTGCTTCATGTGGATGCTGACTTGCAAGCTGAAATCATCGAAGCCTACAACAGCGACCTCCAAAAAGCTGTTCAAGTAGAAGAAAAATTGGCGCGTGAAGCTGCAACTCAAGCAGTCAAAGACCAAGTAACTGCTGTTTACGAAGAAAAATATGCGGACCATGAAGAATTTGACCGTATCATGCGTGATGTGGCTGAAATCTTGGAACAAATGGAACACGCAGAAGTGCGTCGTTTGATCACAGAAGACAAGGTACGTCCTGACGGTCGTAAGGTTGATGAAATCCGTCCTTTGGATGCGGTTGTTGACTTCCTTCCTCGTGTGCACGGCTCTGGTCTCTTTACTCGTGGGCAAACTCAAGCTCTTTCAGTTTTGACATTGGCTCCGATGGGTGAAACTCAAATCATTGATGGTTTGGATCCAGAGTACAAGAAACGCTTTATGCACCACTATAACTTCCCACAATACTCTGTTGGGGAAACTGGTCGTTACGGTGCGCCAGGTCGTCGTGAAATCGGTCACGGTGCTCTTGGTGAGCGTGCACTTGCTCAAGTCTTGCCAAGTTTGGAAGAATTCCCATATGCTATCCGCTTGGTAGCTGAGGTCTTGGAATCAAATGGTTCTTCATCTCAAGCTTCTATCTGTGCGGGAACGCTTGCCCTTATGGCTGGTGGTGTGCCAATCAAGGCACCAGTAGCAGGGATTGCCATGGGTCTCATCTCAGATGGAAACAACTACACAGTCTTGACAGATATCCAAGGTTTGGAAGACCACTTTGGAGACATGGACTTTAAGGTTGCAGGTACTCGTGACGGGATTACAGCCCTTCAGATGGATATCAAGATCCAAGGGATTACTGCAGAAATCTTGACTGAGGCCCTTGCTCAAGCTAAGAAAGCGCGTTTTGAAATCCTTGATGTGATTGAAGCAACCATTCCAGAAGTTCGTCCAGAATTGGCTCCAACTGCTCCGAAAATTGATACCATCAAGATTGATGTGGACAAGATCAAGATTGTCATTGGTAAAGGTGGAGAAACCATCGACAAGATTATCGCTGAAACAGGCGTTAAGATTGATATCGACGAAGAAGGAAATGTGTCTATCTACTCTAGCGACCAAGATGCCATCAACCGTGCCAAAGAAATTATTGCTGGTTTGGTTCGTGAAGCCAAAGTGGATGAAGTTTACCACGCGAAGGTTGTTCGTATCGAGAAATTTGGTGCCTTTGTCAACCTCTTTGATAAGACAGATGCACTTGTGCACATTTCTGAAATGGCTTGGACTCGTACCAACCGTGTAGAAGACTTGGTTGAAATCGGAGATGAAGTCGATGTTAAGGTTATCAAGATTGATGAAAAAGGCCGTATCGACGCCTCTATGAAGGCTCTTCTTCCTCGTCCGCCAAAACCTGAGCATGATGAAAAGGGTGAAAAGTCTGAGAGACCTCACCGCCCACGTCATCACAAGGACCACAAACCTAAGAAAGAATTTACAGAAACACCAAAAGATTCAGAATAAGAAAAGGAGAAATGTATGGGATGGTGGCGCGAAACCATTGATATCGTGAAAGAAAATGATCCAGCGGCCCGCACCACTTTGGAGGTTTTGCTGACTTATCCAGGTGTCAAGGCCTTGGCGGCCCACCGTCTCTCGCATTTTCTCTGGAAGCATGGCTTCAAACTCCTGGCTCGTATGCACAGTCAGTTCTGGCGCTTTTGGACTCAGATTGAGATTCATCCGGGTGCTCAGATCGATTCAGGTGTCTTTATTGACCACGGTTCAGGCCTGGTAATTGGAGAGACAGCGATTGTTGAAAAAGGAGTTCTTCTCTATCACGGAGTGACTCTTGGTGGAACTGGTAAGGATGTTGGCAAACGCCATCCGACCGTTCGAAAGGGAGCTCTCATATCGGCTCATGCCCAAGTTATCGGGCCTGTAGAAATCGGTGAAAATGCCAAGGTCGGTGCAGCAGCAGTTGTTGTGGCAGACGTGCCTAGTGATGTGACGGTTGTCGGTATTCCGGCCAAGATTATCCGTGTTCATGGTAAAAAGGATGAGCCGGTCATTCACGAAGTCGAAGAAAAACGAGAGTACTACGTCAATAAACTCGAGCAGGCTAAAGAAGCCAGTCACAGATCGTCTGGGTTGTAGAGGATACCTATATGATTCAAGCAAGAAACAAGTTAAGCCAAGAGGAGATATCTGAGGCGAAAAAACTAATTAACTGTTGCCAAAACTATGACGGTACCTATCGTGATCCCTATCTATCTAACATGCTTAATTTTGACCCAAACATGCCCGCCTTTTTCCTTTATTATGAAAAAGGCGAACTTGTTGGTTTATTAACTGTCTATGCAGATGATCAAGATGTGGAAGTGACGATACTGGTTCATCCAGCTCATCGCCGTCAGGGGATTGCGCGTGCATTACTTACTAGTTTTGAGAAAGAAACGGCTTCTTTCCCTATTCGTTCAGTTACTTTTCAGACAGAGCGTGTTTTTCTAGACCGCCATCCTGATTTTGTTAGCAACTGGGAATTGGTAGAGGATGAAGAGACAGAAACTTGGTTAGGTAAGGATAGAAAACCTTATCCGTTAGCAACTGTTTCCAATCTTGAAGTTTTGTTAGCAGATAGTTCGTATCAGGATCAAATTAGTCAGTTAAAATTTCAGGCATTTTCAGAGGAACATGAGTCTAGAGAGATTGTGGATAGATATGTCGCTGAAGCTCTGAAGGATCCAGAAAGTCGCTTATATATTTTGTTAAAAGACGGTCAGGTTATTGGAACTTGCACGGTAGATTTATCGACTAATACGAATTACTTCTACGGGTTAGCAATATCTGAACCTGAACGTGGGAAAGGCTATGGAAGCTACTTAGCAAAATCCCTTGTCAACCAACTAATTGAGCAAAATGACAAGGAATTTCAGATTGCAGTAGAGGACAGCAATGTAGGTGCCAAGCGCTTGTATGAAAAAATTGGCTTTGTCAAACAGACTCAGGTGGTTTAT
>CAJZLM010000182.1:0-3176 GCA_916050595.1 Streptococcus mitis
TCTTCCTAGTTTTCTATTTGATTTTCATTGAGTATCAATATGAATGGAAAGTTAGCATCTTGTAATAATCTAAGCATAATTCTTGCAATCTATTTGACTTTGCATTATAATTGATTAGTCAATTATTGATAAGTCAATAAAAAGGAGGAAGAAATGTTAGAAATTCAAGATTTACTTTATCAACTCCGCTTGTCTGAGCAAGCGAGTACGCAATTGTTTGAAAAAAGGCTTGGGATTAGTTTGACACGGTATCAGATTTTATTATTTTTGCTGAAGCATTCTCCCTGTAATCAAATAGCGGTTCAGGAGCGTTTGAAGATTGATCAGGCTGCTTTGACCCGACATTTCAAAATTCTGGAAAAGGAAGGTTTGGTGGAGCGTCATCGTAATCCTGAAAATCAGCGGGAAGTGTTGGTAGAAGCTACGAAGTATGCCAAGGAGCAGTTAGTGATGAATCCGCCTCTGCAGCATATCAAGGTTAAAGAAGCGATGGAAAGTATCTTAACAGAATCTGAAAAAACAGAACTCAGCCGTTTATTAAATAAATTGGTTTTGGGTATTGAGAATATAGAAATTTAAGGAGAAATAGATGTCAATTATTACAATCATTTTAGCAACAATCGTTGCTTTGGAGCATTTTTACATTTTTTATTTGGAAAGTATTGCAACGCAATCAGATGCGACTAGTCGTGTCTTTAACATGGAAAAGGAAGAACTGGCTCGTCTGTCTGTAAGTTCATTGTTTAAAAATCAAGGGATTTATAATGCTTTGCTAGGAGTCTTTCTCTTGTATGGAATTTATTTCTCACAGAATTTAGAAATTGTGACTATTTTTGTCTTATTTGTGATTGGGGCTGCGGCTTATGGCTCTCTAACAGCAGATAAGAAAATTATTTTGAAGCAAGGTGGACCGGCTATTTTGGCCTTGATTAGTATTTTATTCTTTAAATAAACTCAAAGGTCAATCTTAGTCTCTCTAGTCCTTTTCACTCCAGAATAAGGGAAATATGTTATACTTGTTTTTAAGAAAAAGTCTCATTGAATTTGTTTTGAGGAGTTAGAAATGAAAGTATTAGTGACAGGTTTTGAGCCCTTTGGAGGGGAAAAGGTCAATCCAGCCTTGGAGGCCATTAAAGGTTTACCAGCTGAAATCCATGGTGCTGAGGTCCGTTGGTTAGAAGTGCCAACAGTCTTTCACAAATCGGCTCAAGTATTGGAAGAAGAGATGAACCGCTATCAACCTGACTTTGTCCTTTGTATCGGCCAAGCAGGTGGAAGAACCAGCTTGACACCTGAGCGAGTAGCCATTAATCAAGACGATGCACGCATTCCTGATAACGAAGGTAATCAACCGATTGACCTTCCTATTAGTCCAGATGGTGCTTCGGCCTACTTTAGTAGTTTGCCGATTAAAGCGATGGTTCAAGCTATAAAAAAAGAGGGCTTGCCGGCCTCTGTTTCCAATACGGCAGGGACTTTTGTCTGCAATCATTTGATGTATCAGGCTCTCTATTTGGTAGAAAAGAAATTTCCACATATTAAGGCAGGTTTTATGCATATTCCTTATATGATGGAACAGGTGGTGAATCGACCGACTACTCCAGCTATGAGTTTAGTGGACATTAGGCGAGGGATAGAAGTAGCAATCGGAGCCATGATAGAATATGGAGATGAGGACCTCAAGTTGGTAGGCGGAGAAACTCATTGATAGAAAAAAGCTTGAGGGAAAACCTTCAAGCTTTTGGACGTTTTCGAGCCAGTACTGCTCGGTAAAAAATCATTTTATTGATTTGAATGTAGGGTAGGAGTGAGAAACTAGCAATCCCAAAAGTAATCCAATTGAGGAAGTACCAAGGAAGGAGTTGTAAGTCTAGGACGAAACGCTGGAACTTATAGCCTTTCATCAGGAAACGGCTGGTCTTAAGGATTTGTCCTGGTTTGGCTTGTCCCAAGTCTAGGGTGTCACAGAGGAGAAATTCTACCTGCGAATAGGCATAGTATTGTGGAATATAGAGACTATTTCCGACAACCATCAAGAGGATACTTGCTAGAAAGTAAAGACCAAAGGCCATGAGGAAACGCTCAGTTTCAACTGACGTGAGATCCAGATTGGGAAACTCAGGGTGAAGGGCAACGAATTTCTTTGCAAGAAAGCTACTGTAAAAAAGGAAGTAAATTCCAAGCAAACTAGGAATGCTCCATAAGAAGAGATAGAAACGTTTGAGAAGGAGAGTCAAAAAGGTTTGTGAAAAGTACTCTTCGTTAAAGAGAGTGAGACTATTTTTGATGGATAGTTCTGTATCTGGATTCTTGATGAGTTTTAGGGTTGTATAGACTGAACTGGTTAGAAGTATTGTTCCGATAAAGGAGACTAATAATGGAAAAAGGTAGGCTTGGAATACATGGCCAAACACGCTTAAAAAGGGTTGTTCTAAAACACTCTCGTTGATGCGTTCTAAGGGATTGAGGAAGCCAGACAAGATGAGCAGTATGCTAGGTAAGAGATAGACGAGAAAGAGGCGGGGATTTTCAGCCTGAAATTGTCTAGCCTGCAGACGAATGGTTTTTAAATCAATTTTTGGGTATTTCATTCTCTCATTATACCATAGTTCCTATACATAGTTCGTGACAGTTCCTACTTTTTTTGATAAAATCATACAGTATGCCCTTGGGCACAAAGTATGAACTGGGACTGTTTTTCCCAGCTTCGGAGGTAAAAAATGTCAGATTCACCAATCAAATATCGTTTGATTAAGAAAGAAAAACACACAGGAGCTCGTCTGGGCGAAATCATCACTCCCCATGGCACCTTCCCGACACCTATGTTTATGCCGGTTGGGACACAAGCCACTGTCAAAACTCAGTCGCCTGAAGAATTGAAGGAGATGGGTTCGGGAATTATCCTGTCAAACACCTATCATCTCTGGCTTCGTCCTGGAGATGAACTCATCGCACGCGCAGGTGGACTTCATAAGTTCATGAATTGGGATCAACCAATCTTGACAGATAGTGGTGGTTTTCAGGTTTATTCCTTAGCAGATAGCCGTAATATCACAGAAGAAGGAGTAACCTTTAAAAACCATCTCAATGGTTCTAAGATGTTCTTGTCCCCAGAAAAAGCCATCTCTATTCAGAATAATCTGGGCTCAGACATCATGATGTCCTTTGACGAATGT
>CAJZLM010000183.1:0-3148 GCA_916050595.1 Streptococcus mitis
GAGGTTGAAATAACAACCTAGAGGTCGTTTGGGAACATTGCAAGAGATGAAATAAAGGAATAAGAATTGATGGATAAACGTATTTTTGTTGAAAAAAAGGCTGATTTTCAGGTCAAGTCAGAGAGTTTGGTAAGAGAGCTCCAACATAACTTGGGACTGTCAAGCTTGAAAAGTATTCGCATTGTGCAAGTTTATGATGTCTTTGATTTGGCAGAGGATTTGTTTGCGCGTGCGGAAAAACACATTTTCTCTGAGCAGGTGACAGATCATGTCTTGGATGAAGCGGCTGTGCAGGCGGATCTGGACAACTATGCTTTCTTTGCTATTGAAAGTCTACCTGGGCAATTTGACCAGCGTGCGGCTTCTTCACAGGAAGCCTTGCTTTTACTGGGAAGTTCGAGTGATGTAACAGTCAATACAGCTCAACTTTACTTGGTCAATAAAGATATTGACGCGTCTGAGCTAGAGGCGGTCAAGAACTACTTGCTCAATCCAGTCGATTCTCGTTTCAAGGACATCACGACAGGGATTGCCAAGCAGGAATTTTCTGAGTCAGACAAGACCATTCCTAAATTGACTTTCTTTGAAAGCTACACAGCAGAAGACTTTGCCCGTTACAAGGCCGGGCAAGGGATGGCTATGGAAGTGGATGATTTGCTCTTTATCCAAGACTACTTCAAGTCAGTCGGGCGCGTGCCAACTGAGACAGAGCTCAAGGTTTTGGACACCTACTGGTCTGACCACTGTCGTCACACGACTTTTGAGACAGAGTTAAAATACATCGACTTCTCCGCATCGAAATTCCAAAAGCAATTGCAGGCGACCTATGACAAATATATTGCCATGCGTGAGGATTTGGGGCGTTCTGAAAAACCGCAAACCTTGATGGATATGGCGACTATTTTCGGTCGTTATGAGCGTGCTAATGGACGTTTGGATGATATGGAAGTGTCAGACGAAATCAATGCTTGCTCAGTAGAAATCGAAGTGGATGTTGATGGTGTGAAAGAGCCATGGCTCCTAATGTTCAAGAATGAAACTCATAACCATCCAACGGAAATTGAGCCATTTGGTGGGGCTGCTACCTGTATCGGTGGAGCCATTCGTGACCCATTGTCAGGTCGCTCATATGTTTACCAAGCCATGCGGATCTCAGGTGCTGGTGATATTACAGCACCGATTTCAGAAACTCGCGCTGGGAAATTGCCACAACAAGTCATTTCTAAGACAGCTGCTCATGGTTATTCTTCTTACGGAAACCAAATTGGGCTTGCGACGACCTACGTTCGTGAATACTTCCACCCAGGCTTTGTAGCTAAACGCATGGAGCTTGGTGCTGTTGTTGGTGCGGCTCCTAAGGGCAATGTTGTCCGTGAAAAACCGGAATCGGGTGATGTCATTATCCTTCTTGGAGGTAAGACTGGACGTGATGGTGTCGGTGGTGCGACGGGCTCTTCTAAGGTTCAAACGGTTGAGTCTGTGGAAACTGCTGGAGCTGAAGTTCAAAAAGGGAATGCTATCGAAGAACGCAAGATTCAGCGCCTCTTCCGTAATGGCGATGTCACTCGTCTTATCAAGAAGTCTAATGACTTTGGTGCTGGTGGTGTCTGTGTAGCCATCGGTGAATTGGCTGATGGTCTTGAAATTGACCTCAACAAGGTGCCTCTTAAATACCAGGGCTTGAATGGTACCGAAATTGCCATCTCTGAATCTCAAGAACGGATGGCAGTCGTGGTTCGTCCTGAGGATGTAGATGCCTTCGTTGCTGAATGTAACAAAGAGAATATTGATGCTGTTGTGGTGGCGACAGTGACTGAAAAACCAAATCTAGTCATGCACTGGAATGGTGAAACCATTGTCGACTTGGAACGTCGTTTCCTTGATACAAACGGTGTGCGCGTGGTCGTTGATGCAAAGGTGGTGGACAAGGATGTCAAGCTTCCAGAAGAACGTCAAACATCTGCTAACACACTTGAAGCAGATACTCTTGAGGTTCTATCTGACTTGAACCACGCTAGTCAAAAAGGCTTGCAAACCATCTTTGATTGCTCTGTTGGTCGTTCAACGGTCAATCACCCACTTGGTGGTCGTTACCAACTCACACCAACTGAGGCATCTGTGCAGAAATTACCAGTTCAACACGGTGTGACTCATACTGCGTCAGTCATGGCTCAAGGATTCAACCCATATGTAGCTGAATGGTCTCCATACCACGGTGCTGCCTATGCGGTGATTGAAGCAACTGCTCGTTTGGTTGCTGCTGGTGCCAAATGGTCTCAGGCTCGTTTTTCTTACCAAGAGTACTTCGAGCGCATGGACAAACAAGCTGAGCGTTTTGGTCAGCCAGTAGCAGCTCTCCTAGGTTCTATCGAGGCACAAATTCAGCTTGGTTTGCCATCTATCGGTGGTAAGGACTCCATGTCTGGTACCTTTGAAGAATTGACAGTACCGCCAACCTTGGTAGCCTTTGGGGTAACGACAGCAGATAGCCGTAATGTACTCTCTCCAGAATTTAAAGCTGCTGGGGAAAATATTTATTACATTCCAGGTCAAGCATTGGCTCAAGAGATTGACTTCGATCTTATCAAATCTAACTTCGCTCAATTTGAAGCCCTTCAAAAGGCTTACAAAGTAACATCTGCATCAGCTGTTAAATACGGTGGTGTCGTTGAAAGCTTGGCTCTTGCTACCTTTGGAAATCATATCGGTGCAGAAGTAACCTTGCCTGAACTTAAAACAGCTTTGACAGCTCAATTAGGCGGATTTATCTTCACATCACCTGAAGAAATCGCTGGAGTAGAGAAGATTGGTCAAACGAAAGTAGACTTTACACTGACTGTAAACGGTGTGAAGCTAGATGGACACAAGCTTGACAGTGCCTTCCAAGGAAAACTGGAAGAAGTTTATCCAACAGAGTTTGCCCAAGCGAAAGAGCTGGAAGAAGTTCCAGCTGTCGCTTCTGACGTAATCATCCAAGCTAAAGAAACAGTTGAAAAACCTGTAGTTTACATTCCAGTCTTCCCAGGCACCAACTCAGAATATGATTCAGCCAAGGCATTCGAAAAAGAAGGTGCAGAGGTTAACTTGGTGCCATTTGTGACCTTGAATGAAGAAGCCATTGTCAAGTCAGTTGAAACTATGGTTGACA
>CAJZLM010000184.1:0-3141 GCA_916050595.1 Streptococcus mitis
GTTCAACGTCCGCGTTACAAGGCAGGGACTTCTTACCCAGTTATCTGGGTGGATGTACCTCTTATGGATATTTCATCCAGTATGGTGCGTGATTTCATTGCCCAAGGACGCACACCTAACTTTCTCCTACCTAAGCCTGTATTAGACTATATCGAGAAAGAAGGACTTTACTAATGGCATATCAGGACTATATCAACTGTTCCCGTGAGGAATTATTGAAAAAAATGGCAGAGCTTCTACCTGAGAAGCGTTTGACCCATTGTTTGGGTGTAGAGCACGCAGCCATTGAACTTGCAGAACGATTCGGAGTGGATGCCGAGAAAGCAGGTCTAGCAGGTCTCCTTCATGACTATGCTAAAAAGTTGTCAGATCAGGAATTTCTAGACTTGATTGACCGTTATCAGCTAGACCCTGACCTCAAAAACTGGGGCAATAATGTTTGGCATGGCATGGTTGGAATTTACAAGATTCAAGAAGACTTGGATTTGCATGATCCGGAAATCCTGCGAGCCATTGAAATACATACAGTCGGTGCTGGTCAGATGACCGACCTAGACAAAGTCATCTACGTTGCAGACTATATAGAGCATAATCGTGTCTTTCCAGGTGTTGAACAGGCACGTGAGATTGCTGAGCTATCGCTCAATAAGGCTGTGGCCTACGAAACAGCTCGTACTGTAGAGCATTTAGCTCACCAGGGATTTCCCATCTACCCCCAAACCCTTGAAACCTATAACGCCTATGTGCACTATTTGAAAGAGGACTAAATGAACGAAAAAGAATTACTAGAACTAGTCGTGAAAGCGGCTGATGAGAAACGTGCGGAGGATATCCTCGCACTTGATGTCCAAGATTTGACTAGCGTGACTGACTACTTTGTTATTACTAGTTCAATGAATAGCCGTCAGTTGGACGCTATCGCTGACAATATTCGTGAAAAAGTAGCTGAAGCAGGCTTTAAAGGTAGCCACGTTGAAGGCGATGCAGCTGGAGGTTGGGTCTTACTAGACCTCGGTGCTGTCGTTGTGCATGTCTTTTCAGAAGAAATGCGTGCCCACTATAACCTAGAAAAGCTATGGCATGAGGCAAATTCGGTAGATATTTCAGAAGCTCTTGCTTAGAAGATGAACTCAGTTGTAGCCAACTGGGTTTCTTTGCTTATTTTAGAAAAAATGGATAGAAAGGTATAGGGCGAGTGGTGTTTGCCATGGAGGCTCTTGGTATCATGATTATGGCAACTTATGAAACCTTTGCGGCGGTCTATGATGCGGTCATGGACGATAGTTTATATGATAAATGGACGGATTTTTCTCTGGGTCATTTGCCTAAGACAAAGGAGAGAAAAAAACTCTTGGAATTGGCTTGTGGGACAGGCATCCAGTCTGTACGCTTTTCTCAAGCTGGTTTTGATGTGACTGGACTTGACTTGAGCGCAGATATGCTGAAGATTGCGGAGAAGAGAGCGGCTTCAGCCAAACAAAAGATTGATTTTATTGAAGGCAATATGTTGGATTTGTCCAAGGTAGGTCAATACGACTTTGTCACTTGTTATTCGGACTCTATCTGCTACATGCAGGATGAGGTGGAAGTAGGGGATGTTTTTAAGGAAGTGTATAATGCCCTTAATGAAGATGGAGTTTTCATCTTTGATGTGCATTCGACCTACCAGACAGACGAAGTTTTTCCAGGCTATTCTTATCATGAAAATGCAGAAGATTTCGCCATGCTATGGGATACCTATGAGGATGCGGCGCCTCACTCTATCGTTCATGAGTTGACTTTCTTTGTCAAGGAAGCGGATGGTTCCTTTAGTCGCCACGATGAAGTGCATGAGGAGCGAACCTATGAGGTCTTGACCTATGATATTTTGCTGGAACAGGCCGGATTCAAATCCTTCAAACTCTTTGCGGACTTTGAAGACAAAGAGCCAACAGAAACCAGCACCCGTTGGTTTTTTGTGGCGCAGAAGTAGGAGATTATCATGACCATCACGGGTATTATCGCGGAGTTCAATCCTTTTCATAATGGCCACAAATACCTGCTTGAGCAGACGAAGGGGTTGAAAATTGTGGCCATGTCTGGGAATTTCATGCAGAGAGGCGAGCCTGCTATCGTGGACAAGTGGACACGAGCCCAGATGGCGCTTGAAAATGGTGCTGATCTGGTAGTGGAACTGCCCTTTTTAGTCAGTGTTCAGGCGGCGGATTTCTTTGGCCAAGGGGCTGTGGATATCTTGGCTCGGTTGGGTATTGATAGCCTCGCTTTTGGAACAGAAGAAGTTCTGGATTATCAAAAAATCGCTGACTTATACGCAGAGCAAGGTAGAGAGATGGAGAATTTTGTGGAAAATCTGCCTGATTCTCTCTCCTATCCCCAGAAAACCCAAGCCATGTGGAAGGAATTTGCTGGTCTTGATTTTTCAGGCCATACACCCAATCATGTTCTTGCTTTGGCCTATGCCAAGGCGGTTGCGGGACGAAATATCAAGCTGTATCCGATTCAGCGTCAGGGGGCTGGTTACCATTCTGTGGACCAGGATGTGGACTTCGCCTCGGCGACAGCCCTCCGTCAGCACCAAAGGGACAAAGATTTCTTAGAACGATTTATGCCTTCTGTTGCCCTATTTGAGCAGACCAGTAAAGTGAGCTGGGAAGACTATTTTCCTTTGCTCCGCTATCAAATCTTGTCAAATCCCGACATAACCACCATCTATCAGGTCAATCAAGAAATGGCTGTGCGCATTAAAGAGACCATCAAGACAGTCCAGTCTGTGGAAGACTTGATTGAGGCGGTTGCGACCAAACGTTACACCAAGGCGCGTGTCAGACGCCTTTTGACCTATATCTTGGTGCAGGCTAGAGAAAGTGACTTGCCAGAAGGCATCCATGTTCTTGGCTTTACTGAAAAAGGCAGGCAACATCTCAAGTCTTTGAAAGGGCAGGTCGATCTAGTCAGCCGAATTGGCAAAGAACCTTGGGATGCTATGACCCAAAAGGCAGACCAGATTTACCAACTGGGAAATCCAAGTATAGCAGAGCAGAATTTTGGAAGAGTACCGATTAGAATAGAAATAAACTAAGTCTACTGAAAAGTAGGCTTTTTCTCAAGTCTCTACTAAACTACTATTTCTAAATAACAATT
>CAJZLM010000185.1:0-3135 GCA_916050595.1 Streptococcus mitis
CTCATGGTAACTCACTCAACTGCAGCTGCTAGCCGTGCAAAACGTGTCCTTTTCATCAAGGACGGCATTCTCTATAATCAAATCTATCGTGGTGAAAAGACTGATCGTCAGATGTTCCAAGAAATCTCTGATACCTTGACTGTCATGGCAAGCGAGGTGAATTAGTATGTTTCGATTAACCAATAAGTTAGCGGTATCGAACTTGATTAAAAACCGCAAACTCTACTATCCTTTTGCGCTGGCTGTTCTCTTGGCAGTCACCGTCACCTATCTCTTTTACTCCCTAACCTTCAATCCTAAAATTGCGGAAATTCGTGGAGGGGAAACCATCCAAGCTACTCTAGGATTTGGTATGTTTGTCGTCACCCTTGCGTCAGCCATTATCGTCCTCTATGCCAATAGTTTTGTCATGAAAAACCGTTCCAAGGAACTAGGGATTTATGGCATGTTGGGCTTGGAGAAACGTCACCTGATCAGTATGAGCTTTAAGGAGTTAGTTCTATTTGGAATTTTAACTGTTGGAGCAGGAATCGGTATTGGAGCCTTGTTTGACAAGTTGATTTTCGCCTTCTTGCTCAAACTGATGAAATTAAAGGTTGAACTTGTCGCTACCTTCCAGATGAAAGTTGTCATTACAGTACTTCTTGTCTTTGGTTTAATTTTCCTAGGACTCATGTTCCTGAATGCCCTTCGAATCGCCCGTATGAATGCCCTCCAGCTCTCTCGTGAGAAAGCAAGCGGAGAGAAAAAAGGTCGTTTCCTACCTCTCCAAACTATTCTTGGTTCGATTAGTTTAGGGATTGGCTATTATCTTGCCCTTACGGTAAAAGATCCTCTTACAGCCTTAACAACCTTCTTCCTAGCTGTTTTGCTGGTTATAATTGGCACCTATCTCTTGTTTAACGCAGGGATTACCGTTTTCCTACAAATCTTGAAGAAAAACAAGAAATATTATTACCAGCCAAATAACCTTATCTCAGTGTCTAACTTGATTTTCCGTATGAAGAAAAATGCGGTTGGACTAGCAACTATCGCTATTTTGTCAACAATGGTTTTGGTAACCATGTCAGCAGCGACTAGTATTTTCAATGCCTCAGAATCCTTTAAAAAAGTGATGAATCCGCATGACTTTGGAATTACTGGACAAAATGTTGAAAAAGAAGATTTGGACAAACTCTTGAGCCAGTTTGCAAGTGACAAAGGTTATAGTGTCAAAGAGAAAGAAGTGCTTCGTTACAGTAACTTTGGTATTGCAAATCAAGAAGGAACCAAGTTAACCATTTTTGAAAGGGGACAAAATCGTGTCCAACCTAAAACAGTCTTCATGGTATTTGACCAAAAAGATTATGAAAATATGACTGGTCAAAAACTGTCTCTATCAGGAAATGAGGTCGGTCTCTTTGCCAAAAATGACGGACTGAAAGGACAGAAAGCTCTAACTCTAAATGATCATCAATTTTCTGTCAAAGAAGAATTTACTAAAGATTTCATTGTAAACCATGTTCCAAATCAGTTTAATATTTTGACTGCTGATTACAATTACCTTGTTGTACCTAATTTACAAGCCTTTTTGGATCAATTCCCAGATTCGGCTATCTATAATCAGTTTTACGGTGGTATGAATGTAAATGCCAGTGAAGAAGAACAACTCAAGGTCGCTGACGAGTATGAAAAATATCTACAAAAGTTTAATGCTCAATTAAACACTGAAGGTAGCTATGTGTATGGTAGCAATCTAGCAGATGCTAGTGCTCAAATGAGTGCCCTCTTTGGTGGTGTCTTCTTTATCGGTATTTTCCTATCCATTATCTTTATGGTCGGAACCGTTCTGGTCATCTACTACAAACAAATTTCTGAAGGCTATGAAGACCGTGAGCGCTTTATTATCTTGCAGAAAGTTGGTTTAGATCAAAAGCAAATCAAGCAAACCATTAACAAACAGGTTTTAACTGTTTTCTTCCTTCCTTTGCTTTTTGCCTTCATACACCTAGCCTTTGCCTACCATATGCTTAGTCTGATTTTAAAAGTGATTGGTGTAATAGATACGACTATGATGTTGATTGTGACCTTGTCTATCTGCGCTATCTTCCTCATCGCCTATGTGCTGATTTTCATGATTACTTCAAGAAGTTATCGCAAGATTGTCCAAATGTAAAAAAAGATACCTCGACTTCAAAATCGAGGTGTTTTTTTGTTCTAAATGCTGAAAAGTTGTCCGAGCAGGAAGGTAACTCCCATGGTCAAGAGACCAATAGCAAGGTTCCGAATCATAGCTGTTTTGGTTGGAGCCTTTCCAAGTCTGGCACTAGTGTAGCCAGTGAGAAGAAGGGCCACACCGACAATAAGGACAGTAGCAGGGATGCGATATTCACTTGGGAAAATGGTAATTGAAAGCATGGGTGGTAAGCTACCAAGGAAAAAAGAAATAAAGCTAGAGATGGCAGCATGCCAAGGATTGGTAAACTCTTCATACTCAATTCCATATTTTTCCTCTACCAAAGCCTTGAGCGGATTATTTAAAAAGGCTTTGTTGGTCAAGAGTTGAGCAGAGGTTTCACATTCTCCATTTTGGATATAGGCTGCATAGAGAGACTTTTTGGCTAGTTCCATATCTTGGTCTAGCAAGACTTGCTCACGCGCAACGGCCGCTTCCTCAGTATCTTTTTGAGTTGAAACGGATACATATTCTCCACCAGCCATTGAAAAGGCACCTGCCAAGATAGCTGCAAAGCCTGATAAAAAGATAATCCAGATATTGGTCGTGGCACTGGCAACCCCGATAACCACACCAGCAATGGAAATAATCCCATCATTGGCACCAAGAACACCCGCACGCAGGATATTTAAACGACCTGCAAAATTTGAATCGATTTCGTGATTTGTTTCTGACATACTATTCTCCTTTTTATCCAGTATAAAGGAAAAATATAAGGAAATCAATCTTTTAAAATTATATGAAAAAAGTTGCACGATTTTAATTTTACGAGTTTTTTTAAAAGTTAGAAACAGCACTAGCTAGTAGGGAAGGATAAAAGAGAAGCAAAGCTGATAGACTAGTCCTTTTTCTACTTATCTATGGTATAATAGGAGGTAGATTTACTAATCGGAGTAAGAAAGATTTTATGATTAAACTAG
>CAJZLM010000186.1:0-3119 GCA_916050595.1 Streptococcus mitis
ACTTGCTACTGGAATGCATTTGATTTTCGAAGAGTATTCTAACATTCTCTTGTAATATGATGACATAAGTGCTAAAATAAACAAGAAAACTCGCAATAGAAACCGCAGAACAGCTATTTTCCGGTATCATTTCATAAACAATTAAACGAAAATAATGGCATTGAAGAATGCTTCTAAAAAGGGGTGGAGATCATGTAAGGCAAAGATTAACAAGTGACGGACAAAAGAAATAATAATACACTTGTTAAAGGAGAAAAAATGTTAATAAGAAATTATCGGAAAAATATTGGCCTGATGGCCGGAGTTGAGTTTTTTGCATTTCTAGGGATTACCAGTTTTTGGATTCTCTTTCTCAGTCAAAACGGAATGTCTCTTTGGCAGATTGGACTTCTGGAAAGTATTTTTCATGCGACCAGCCTTCTCTGTGAAATTCCATCTGGAATGTTGGCTGATCGTTATTCCTATAAGACCAACCTTTATTTAAGTCGAATAGCAGGGATTGTGTCTTCTATTCTCATGTTGGCTGGGCAGGGAAATTTTTGGATTTATGCACTAGCTATGGCGGTAAGTGCCTTGTCTTATAATTTTGATTCAGGAACAAGCGCAGCAATGGTCTATGACTCGGCTGTAGAGGCTGGACTAAAAGAACGCTATCTATCCATTTCAAGTTTCATGTCAGGAGTAGCAGAAGGAACTCGGTCTTTGGGGACAGTGTTGGCGGGATTTTTTGTCCATGGTCAATTGCACCTGACCTACTATATCATGATTGCAACTTCTATCATAGTTCTTGTCTTGATTTGGATGCTGAAAGAACCCAGTGTTAAGGTAGAAAAAGCTGATAGTGTGACCATGAAACAGATTATTTGGACTGTTAAGGATGAGTTGAAGCGAAATCCCATGCTGTTCAACTGGATGATTTTGTCTCAGATTGTCGGAACACTCATGTGCATGTTTTATTTTTACTATCAAAATCAGTTACCAGATTTAAGTAGTTGGCAAATTTCAGCAGTTATGCTACTTGGAAGTCTCTTGAATATCCTTGCAGTCTATCTAGCGAGTAAGATTGGAAAGAAATATGCCGCCTTGAAGATTTTCCCTATTCTCGTCCTGCTGACTGGAGTTACCTACCTGCTGTCCTACTTTGGAACACCTCTAATCTATATTTTGGTCTATTTGATTAGTAATGCTCTATATGCTCTTTTTCAGCCGATTTTTGACAATGATTTGCAAGAGCGCCTTCCAAGTGAAGTAAGGGCAACCATGCTGAGTGTCTATTCTATGATGTTTAGCCTGAGTATGATTGTCTTCTTTCCACTGACAGGCTGGTTGATTGACAATTTAGGCTTTGTAGTAGCATTTCTTTATCTAGGATTATTTTTAGTCTTGATTAGCCTTCTACTGCCTGTCTTTTTAGGAAAAATGGCTAAAAGAATGGATGATAAAATAATTCCATAGATTAAAAGAACTTCTAAAAACTTGAGTGCCAAGCTCAGGTTTTTTAATAGGTTGATTTTGGATCTGTCTTTACTTTTCTTGCTCGGTTTTAATCAAGAAAAATCGGTTTGCTTTGAAGGAAGAAATAGAATTGGTTGCTTATACTCAATGAAAATCAAAGAGCAAACTAGGAAGCTAGCCGTAAGCTGTACTTGAGTACGGTAAGGCGACGCTGACGTAGTTTGAATTTGATTTTCGAAGAGTATTCTTGCATTCACTTGTAATAAAGCAAGATAGATGGTAAAATAGACGAGTGAAAAAAAGACAAAACAAAGCAAAAAATAATCTACTGTGGCAGTATGGTCTAGGGATGACGATTTTGTTTGTGGTTATCAGTGCTTCCTTTCTGTATCTAGTGTTTCTGAGTATGAAACCCTATCAAACAGCTAAAAGTGAAGGAGAAAAATTAGCTCAGCAGTATGCAGGATTAGAGCAGGCTGATCAGGTTGACTTATACAATGGCTTGGAATCCTATTATAGCGTTCTTGGTCGTAATAAAAAACAAGAAGCACTTGCTGTCCTGATTGGAAAAGATGACCATAAGATTTACGTTTATCAGCTAAATCAAGGTGTTTCACAAGAAAAAGCAGAAGCTATTTCTAAGGAAAAAGGAGCTGGCGAGATTGACAAAATTACCTTTGGCCGTTATCAAGACAAGCCAATCTGGGAAATCAAGTCAGGCTCTGATTTTTATCTAGTAGATTTTGAAACAGGAGCATTGGTCAATAAGGAGGGCCTATGAAACTATCCAACCGTGTTTTAGAAATGGAAGAAAGTGTCACTTTAGCTAGTGATGCGAGAGCAAAAAAATTAAAAGCTCAAGGTAAGGATGTCCTTTTCTTGACCTTGGGACAACCAGATTTTCACACTCCTGAAAATATTCAGGATGCAGCAGTTAAAGCTATTCGAGAAGGACAGGCTTCCTTCTATACAGTAGCTTCAGGTCTACCAGAATTAAAAGCTGCAGTGAATACCTACTTTGAGCGCTACTATGGCTATTCTGTCGCAAGTAACGAGGTTACCTTTGCTACAGGTGCCAAGTTCTCCCTCTATACTTTCTTTATGGCTGTAATTAATCCTTTAGATGAGGTTATTATTCCAACTCCATACTGGGTTAGTTATGGAGACCAGGTCAAGATGGCAGAAGGCGTTCCCGTCTTTGTTCAAGCTAAAGAAGACAATGATTTTAAAGTTACGGTGGATCAACTAGAACTAGTTAGGACAGATAAGACAAAGGTTTTGGTTCTCAATTCACCATCTAATCCGACTGGTATGATCTATACTCGTGAAGAATTACTAGCTATCGGAAATTGGGCAGTTGAGCATGACATTCTGATTTTAGCAGATGATATATACGGTCGCCTTGTTTATAATGGAAATGAATTTGTTCCAATCTCAAGTCTATCAGAAGCAATTCGTAAGCAAACCATTGTTATCAACGGTGTATCTAAGGCTTATGCCATGACGGGTTGGCGAGTTGGTTATGCGGTAGGTGATCCTGAAATCATTGCTGCTATGAGCAAATTGACAGGTCAAACAACTTCTAACCTAACTGCTGTTTCACAATATGCAACCATCGAAGCCCTAACTGGACCGCAAGATTCTGTGGAAGTTATGCGTCAAGC